>DATHEV010000879.1:0-8078 GCA_035318405.1 Iamia sp. | reverse complement strand
CGGCGAACACCAGCAGGATCAGGATGATCAGCAGCTCGGATGCGCCCACGGGCCCTGTCTACCGGCGCCAGCCCCGCCCCGCTCGATGGCGGCGCCGGGAGCCGCGACGATCGACCCCGCCTACGCTGGCCCGGTGGCTCGCCTCCGCATCGCCGCCGGTCAGATCGACACCCGGGTCGGTGACCTCGACGGCAACGTCGAGCGCATCATCGCCGCCTACCGCCAGGCCGAGGCGGCGGGCGCCGACATCGCCGCCTTCCCCGAGCTGGCCATCACCGGCTACCCGCCCGAGGACCTGCTGCTGAAGCCGGGCTTCGTCACCGCCAACGTCGAGGCCCTCCAGCGGGTCGCCGCGGCCACCGGCGACTGCGTGGCCGTCGTCGGCTTCGTCGAGCTGGCCCGCGACCTCCACAACGCCGCCGCCGTCTGCGCCGGGGGCGAGGTCGTCGGCGTCTACCGCAAGTGCGACCTGCCCAACTACGCCGTGTTCGACGAGCTCCGCTACTTCGCCCGCGGCCAGGAGCCGGCCACGCTGTGGTCGGTCAAGGGCGTCCCGGTCGGCGTCTCGATCTGCGAGGACGTCTGGAACCCCAACGGCCCCACCGCCGACCAGGCCGACAGCGGGGCCGAGATCGTCATCAACATCAACGCCTCGCCCTACGCCGAGGGCAAGCTGGCCCGCCGGGAGCGGATGCTCGCCACCCGGGCGGCCGACGCCAGCGCCGCCCTGCTCTACGTCAACCAGGTCGGGGCCCAGGACGAGCTGGTCTTCGACGGCGGGTCGATGGCCTTCGGCCCCGACGGCACCCTCCTGGCCCGCGCCCCGCAGTTCGTCGAGGACGTCATGGTGGTCGACGTCGAGATCGGGCCGGTGTACCGCAAGCGGCTGCTCGACCCCCGGGGCCGGCCGGTCGACGACCAGCTGCCCCTCGTCGAGGTCACCCCCGTCCCCGTCGTCGGCGGACCACCGCCCGAGCACGTCGAGATCGCCGCCCCCACCATCGCCCCGCCGCTGCACCCCGACGACGAGGTGTGGGAGGCGCTCGTCGTCGGCACGCGGGCCTACATCGAGAAGAACGGCTTCACCGACGTGGTGATCGCCCTCTCCGGCGGCATCGACTCCTCGATCGTCACCGTCCTGGCCGCCGATGCCATCGGCGCCGACCGGGTCCACACCGTGGCCATGCCGTCGCGCTACTCGTCCGACCACTCCGAGTCCGACGCCGAGAAGCTGGCCGCCAACCTGAGCGTCGACCACCGCACCATCGCCATCGAGCCGGCCCACGCGGCGATGCTCGAGATGCTGGCGTCATCGTTCGAGGGCCGCGCCGAGGACCTCACCGAGGAGAACCTCCAGTCCCGGATCCGGGGCCAGGTGCTCATGGCGCTGTCGAACAAGCTCGGCTGGCTCGTCCTCTCGACCAGCAACAAGAGCGAGGCCGCGGTCGGCTACGCCACCCTCTACGGCGACACGGTCGGCGGCTACGCCCTCATCAAGGACGTCCTCAAGACCCGGGTCTTCCAGCTCTGTCGGCGCCGCAACGAGCGGGCCGGGTTCGACCTCATCCCCGAGAACGTGCTCACCAAGCCCCCGTCGGCCGAGCTCCGCCCCGACCAGACCGACGACCAGTCGCTGCCGCCCTACGAGATCCTCGACCCCATCCTCCACGCCTACGTCGAGATGGACCGCACCCCGGCCGAGGTCATCGCCGCCGGCCACGACGCCGAGATCGTCCGGCGCATCTGCCGGCTGGTCGACGTGGCCGAGTACAAGCGCCGCCAGTCGCCCCCCGGCCCCCGGGTCACCGACAAGGCCTTCGGCAAGGACCGCCGTCTCCCCATCACCAACGCCTTCCGCGGCTAGGAACGGGAGATCGCGCATCCCGATCTCCAGCCCGCGGACGAGCGCACCGCGCTCGTCCAGCGCCTCGACCACTACCGGACGATCGCGGCGGCGGCACTGGTCGGGCTCCGGTGGGAGGAGGCCTCGGCGCGCCTGCTGCCGGCGACGGACCTGACGATCGCCGGCATCGTCAAGCACCTGGCCTGGGCCGAGGACCGCTGGTTCCAGGGCCGGCTGCTCGGCGTCGCCATGCCCGCGCCGTGGGATGCGCCGGGCGCCGACGATGCCGACCACGCCATGCGGCTGGTCGCCGGCGACGACGTCGACGGCATCGTCGAGCTGTACGCGTCGGCGTGCGAGCGGAGCCGTTCGGCCCTCGGCCGGTGCCAGACGCTCGACCAGGTCGCGGCGGTCCCGTCGTTCGGGCGCGGCCCGGTCAACCTGCGCTGGATCCTCGTCCACCTGATCGACGAGACCGCTCGCCACACCGGTCACCTCGATGTCCTCCGAGACGCCGTGTCACGATGAGCGGGTGACGTTCGAGGAGCTGTACGAGGTGCTGCGGGCGCGGGCGGCGGAGCGGCCGGAGGGGTCGGCCACGGTGGCCGCCCTCGACGCCGGGATCCACGCCATGGGCAAGAAGGTGATCGAGGAGGCCGGCGAGGTGTGGCTGGCCGCCGAGCACGAGGGCGACGACGCCCTGGCCCTGGAGATCAGCCAGCTGCTCTACCGGCTCCAGGTCGTGATGGTGGCCCGGGGCCTCACCCCCGACGACGTCTACCGGCACCTGTGAGCGCCGCCGACGCGCCGGCCCGGCGCTTCGACGCCGTGGTCTTCGACCTCTCGGGCGTCGTCATCGCATCCGCCTTCGACGCCATCGCCGACACCGTCTCCGGTGCCGCCAGCCGCGACGAGGCCCTCGCCCTCCTCCTCGGCCCTTACGGCGAGGACACCGACCACGTCTGGCACCAGGTCGAGCGGGGCGAGGCGCCCATCGCCGACTGGATCGCCTGGGTCGGCCAGGAGACCGCCGCCGCCGGCATCACCATCGACTGGGAGGCGTTCGGCTCGATGCTGGGCCGCCTCACGGTCCACGAGGTCATCGTCGAGCGCGTCCGCTCGCTGCGGGCCGAGGGCTACCTCACCGCGCTGTGCACGAACAACGTCAAGGAGGGCTCGAAGAGCTGGCGCGAGCTGCTGCCGGTCGACGACCTGTTCGACGCCGTCGTGGACTCGTCCGAGGTCGGCATGCGCAAGCCCGACCCGCGCATCTTCCGGCACACGCTCGACCTCATCGGCGTCGAGGACCCGGCCCGAGCCGTCTTCCTCGACGACCACCCGGGCAACGTGGCCGGGGCCGAGCGGGCCGGGCTGGCCGGCCTCCTCGTCGGCGACCCGGCCGAGGCGGTCGTCGCCCTCGACCGCCTGCTCGTGCCCTGAGCGCCCGGCGCGCCCTGGCGGGACTCGGCTCCGAGACCCGGGGCACGCTCGCCCTCGCGGTCGCCGGGCTGCTGTTCGGCTCGACCTTCCTCGTCGTCCAGGACGCCATCGAGGACGCCGAGCCGACCCCGTTCCTCGGTGCCCGCTTCCTGATCGCCGCCGCCGTCCTGGCCCCGGTGGCCTGGCGCCGACCGGCCCACGGGGGCGAGGTCCCGCTGGGCATCGGCGCCGGGCTGCTCCTCGCCAGCGGCTACCTGTTCCAGACCTTCGGGCTCCGCTCGACGCCCAGCTCGACGTCGGCCTTCATCACCTACCTGCTGGTCGTGATCGTCCCCGTGATCGTGGCGGTGGGGGAGCGGCGGCTGCCCGACCGGCGGACCGCCACCGGTGTCGTCATCGCCGTGATCGGCCTCTACCTGCTGTCGGGCTCGGGCGCCGACGCCTTCGGCTGGGGCGAGGTCCTGACCCTCCTCTGCGCCGTGTGCTTCGCCGGCCACCTGGTCGCCGTGAGCCGGGGCGCCGATCGCTTCGACCCGGTCCGGTTCACCTGCGTGCAGATCCTGACCGTCGGCGTCGTCTGCGCCGTCCCCGGGTTCTGGGCCGGCGGCTACGACTTCGGGGCCTCGGCGTGGGGCGCGGTCGTGTTCACCGGCCTGTTCGCCACCGCCGCCGCCTTCTTCTGCATGGTCGCCGGCCAGCGTGCCGTCCCCGCGTCCCGGGCCGCCCTGGTGCTCCTGGTCGAGCCCGTCTCGGCCGGGATCCTGGGCCTGGCCACCGGGGAGGACCTCGGCGTCCGCGGCCTCCTCGGCGCCGTCGTGATCCTGGCCGCCATCGCCTGGGTCGAGCTCGTCCCCCTGCTGACCGGCGCCCGCACCGACGACCCCGCCGTCGAGCCCACCGTCCACGGCTGACGCACCGCCATCCCGCCCCGAACTCGGGGGGTTCCGTGACCCTCCAGGGTCACCGAACCCCCCGAGTTCGCCGGGGTGGGGGTGTCGCGCTCCTAACCTGCGGCGGTGGCCGCCGACCCGCCCCCGTCCCTGCCCGGACCCGTCGTCGCCGCCGGGCCGGCCACCATGCTCGAGCTGGGCGCCGCCCTCGGGGCCGACGTGTGGTGGTGCGAGCAGCTGTTCGCGGTGGCCGGTGGCTGGGTCCCGACCACGGCCGAGGCCGGGGCGCGGGCCCACGTGGCCGAGCTGTCCCGGGTCGCCGGCGACCACGCCCAGGCCCTGCGCGCCCTCCTGCCCCGCCCGGCGCCCGTCGACCCCGCCGCCTGGGTCGGGCCCCCGAGCCCGGACGCCGGGGCTCTGGTCGCCCGGCTCGCCGGGCTCGAGGGGACGGCCGTCCGGCTCGCCGTGGCCCACCGGGTCCTCGTGGCCCGCCTGGTGGTGGCCTGGGCGGCCCCGCTCGGTCCCTCGGCCGTCGGTGCCGCCCGGGCCCTCCGCCACGCCCGCACCGACCTCGCCGAGCTGCGGGACGACGGCGAAGCGCTCCTCCATGCCCTCCTGGCCGCCGATCCCCGGCTGGTCGAGCCGGTCACCGCCGCCGTGGGCCGGACCGAGGGATCTCTCGTCGCCGCCGGGGGCCTGCGCCCGCCGCCTCCCTCGGCGCCGCCGGCCTGACCGGTACCCTCGTTCGGGGCCCCGGAGCGGCCCGAACTGCTAAACGACCACACTCAGTGACCGACAGGTGACCGAACCAAGTGGTTCGATCAGCATGCGGAGGGTATTGACCATCCCGGTATCCTCAAGGATCAGAGAGTTTCTGGCCGGTGCTCGCGCACCCGTGCGCTGAGCCCGCAGCATTCCAGGCCGCGGTCGCGCCGGGAGTGACACCACGTACAGGCCGGTGACCCGGCGAACCACAGCCCCGAGCAGCAGAGGAAGAACGTTGGCAAAGGAGCGCGTCGAGCGCGATGAGGAGGACCTGGTCCGCCTCTACCTCACCGACATCGGGCAGTACCCCCTGCTCACCAAGGACGACGAGGTGCGCCTGGCCCAGGCCATCGAGGCGGGCGCGGAAGCGCGCACGTCCCTCGAGTCGGGCGAGAAGGTCACCCCGGCCAAGAAGCGCGAGCTCCGCCGCACCGCCCGCGAGGGCGAGCAGGCCGAGCGCACCTTCGTGCAGTCGAACCTCCGGCTGGTGGTGTCGATCGCCAAGAAGTACCAGGCCTCGGGCCTGCCGCTCCTGGACCTGATCCAGGAGGGCAACCTCGGGCTGATGCACGCCGTCGAGAAGTTCGACTGGCGCAAGGGCTTCAAGTTCTCGACCTATGCCACGTGGTGGATCCGTCAGGCCATCACCCGCGGCATCGCCAACACGGGACGCACCATCCGCCTCCCCGTGCACGCCGGCGACACGCTGGCCCGTCTCCAGAAGGCCCGAGCCCGGCTCGAGCTCAAGCTGGGTCGGCCCGCCACCCTCGCCGAGCTGTCGGCCGAGGTGGAGATGCCCGAGGACAAGGTCACCGAGGCCCTGCGCTTCGCGGCCGAGCCCCTCTCGCTGTCGGAGCCCCTCCGCGAGGACGGCGACGCCGAGCTGGGCGACGTGGTCGAGGACCGCTCGGCCGAGTCGCCCTTCGAGGTGGCCGCCACCGCCCTGCTCCCCGAGGAGATCAACCGCCTCCTCGCCCCGCTCGACGATCGCGAGCGCGAGATCCTCAAGCTGCGCTTCGGCCTCGACCGGGGCGAGCCCCGGACGCTCGAGGAGGTGGGCGAGCACTTCAACCTCACCCGCGAGCGCATCCGCCAGATCGAGGCCCGGGCCATGTCGAAGCTGCGGCACCCGTCGTCCGACACCGGCGCCCGCGACCTGCTGGCCGTCTAGAACCCCCCCGACCGAGGCCGCCGCTCCCGACCGGGAGGGGCGGCCTCGGTCGCGTCCGGGCTCAGGCCGCCACCTCGGCGGCGTAGCCGGCGGAGAGCCGGAGCAGGGCGACCAGCACCTCGAGCGGCGCACCGTCGTCGAGCAGCGCGGTCATCTGGGTGAACGACGCCTTGGGCGGGATGGTGCCGAACAGGCCGAGGTGGACGAGAACGGTGTCGACCTCGGGGGCGAGGAAGGCGCGGCCCTCGGCGGACTCGGAGAAGCCGACCATGACCGAGCCGCGGGTCTTGGCTCCGGTGGCGAGTTGCTGGGACCAGTAGGCGACCTCGTTCGGCGCCGGATCCCGCTCCAGGACGTTCTGGTACACGAGCGTGACGAAGGCCTGGTTCCCCAGGGACCCGTAGAGCGTCTTGAACTCGCCGGAGAGGGCGAACTGGCCGGCGATGGTGTGGAGGCCCTGGCCGGCCTTGTTCTTCGCCACCCAGTAGTCGAGGCCGGCGGCGTCGGGCGCCCGGAGGAAGAAGGCCCAGTAGAGGCGGGTCACCGGCGCTCGGCGCTCCGACCACACCGTGCTGTGGGCCAGATCGGCGATGAGCTCGTCGGGCGAGACCTCGCCGTGCCGCAGCCGCAGACGCCACTCGGCGGCCTCGGACGTCGTGGGGGCGCGTCCGACGAAGTCGGCGAACTGCCGGGCCACGAGTGCGTCCATGGCGCTGAAGGGCGCGATCGAGATGTCGGTGTCGCGCACGAAGACGTCCTGCTTGAAGTTGGTGTCGTTGCGCACCAGATCGGGCGCGAGCGAGCCGAAGGCGACCGCGGTGCCGTCGCCGGAGATGCCGGGCCGGCCGTCGGTGTCGTAGCTGGGGGTGACGAGCGACTCGACCCGCCGGTTGGCCAGCGTGGTGATCCCCGTCTGCTGGTCGCGCACGAACGTGTCGTCCTTGAAGCCGTTGCCGTCGAGCGGCCACAGGTTGGAGGCCGAGGAGACGAAGGCCACGTGCCGGCCCGTCTGCGACAGCGCCGGCCCGAAGGAGGCCTGGTTGCCCTGCTCCTCGGTCGACGAGACCGAGACGCGGGTCTTGGTGCTGCCGCCGGTGGGCATGACGTAGACGTCGACGACGGCACCGTTGTCATCAGGCTCGGCCCCGTTGAAGTCGATGGCCTGCGAGGTGAAGGCCACGGTGGACCCGTCGCCGGAGATGGCCGGGGTCTGCGAGCCACCCGCCGGGTAGGTGGCGTTCGGCTTCAGGCTGACGGTGACGGTCGTGGCGGCGGAGATCCTCCTCAGGAAGACGTCGAGGGAGCCGTTGGCGTCGGCCCCGTGGAACTGGGCCGGCGAGCTGAAGACGACCAGGTCCCCGTTGTCGGAGATCTGGGGGTCGCCGGAGCCGAACCCGGTGACCTCGTTCTCGTTGTCCTTCACGCTCACCCGGATGGTCGTGCCCACGGTCCGGTCGCGGCGGAAGACGTCGGCCACGCCGTTGCCGTCGGCGACGAAGTTGTTCCCCTCGCTGGTGAAGACGACGTAGCGGCCGCCGAGCGAGATGTCGCAGCGGCCGTCGGTGGCGATGCCACTGCCGCCCCCGGGCTTCAGCGAGGCCAGCCCGCCGGCCCCGATGCTGACGAGGGCCGTGGTGCCCAGCTGGCGGTCGCGGACGTAGATCTGGCCGGTGCCCCCGGACGGGAGGTTCGATCCGTTCGACCAGAAGCCGACGAAGCGGAGGTCGCCGCTGGCGCCGCAGAGGGTGCTGGACCCGGTGATCTGGGCGTCCCCGTCGGTGAGGCTGACCCGGGTGGTGGTGCCGGCGAGCCGGTCGCGGACGTAGACGTCGCCCTGAGCGTTGGTGTCGGCCGGGTCGTAGGCGCCGTTCCCGCTGAACGCCACGAGGCGTCCGGTGGTGTCGACCGCAGGGGGGATCCACTCGGTGTCGGTCTTCACCTCGGTGCCGGCCGAGGTGACGCTCACCCG
>DATHEV010000878.1:0-5549 GCA_035318405.1 Iamia sp. | reverse complement strand
AGATCGACGTCGACGTCGACGTCGACGTCGACGTCGACGTCGACGTCGAGGTCGAGGTCGAGGTCGAGGTCGAGGTCGACGGACACGGCGGCGCCGTCGCGGCAGGCCACGTCGATGGCGAGCGTCGACGGACCGCGCTCGACGGTGACGTCGGCCCGCCCGTGGACGCCCGGCCAGATCCGCCCGCCGGCCAGGACCGCGGCCCGCGAGGGGGTGTCCCGCCGGGGCACGAGGACGCCGGGCTCGGGACCGTCGGCGCCGGGGCCGACGACCGAGATGCGGTGGGCAGCGGCCTCGATCGTCCGTCCGAGCGCGGGCGGGAGACCGACCGGCCGCATCTCGACGAGCCGGATCAGGCACACGCCGACCACGGCGCACCCGCCGAGGAGCCGCACCTCGAGACCGGGCGGGAGGTGGCGGGCCGCCACGTCCGGGTCGACGGCGTGATCGAGCAGGACCCGCCGCTCGATCCGGCCGACCAGGCTCGGCGCCATCACGCGTCGACCGCGGCGACGACGGCGTCGAGGTAGCGCTGGGCGAAGCGGCGCTGGATGGGGACGAAGACGGGTTGGAGCAGGCGGGCCGCCGGCAGGGCGGCGTGGGAGCGGGCGGTGATCCGGGCCACCACGGTGCCGTCGGCGCGCCGGGCGACGACGAAGGCCTCCTCGCCGATCTCGATGTGGCCCGGCAGCGTCCCGTAGGCGAAGCCCCACCGGTCCGGCTCGTCGACGACCTCCACGATGCGGTTCACGGCCACCACCGTGAGCGGACCGATCGGCGCCGCCACGAGGACGGTCGCGCCGAGCTCGGCGGTGGCGTCGTCGGGCCAGACGGTGCCCGCCGCCCGCGCCGCGCCGAGGGACCGGAAGCAGGCGACGGCGCGGTCGAACACCTCCTGTCCCGACCCCAGCTCGCGCTCGACGGCGAGGTCGGGATCGGGTGGATCGTCGGTCAGCAGGGCGCCGACGAGGTCGTAGGTCGGCACCGCCGACCGGGCCCGGTCGAGGATCCGCGCCGCCGCGACCGCTCCGAGCCGGCCCGGGCGGAGGATGGGCAGCCGCCGCGTGCGCGTCATGCCGGCACCGCCTCGGGCGCGCCGGCTGTCGTCACGGTCTCAGCCTGGACCACGGCCGGGTGAGCGACCAGCCAGCGGGCGGCCAGGCCGCAGCCCACGAAGCCGAAGGCGTTGAGTGAGCCGTGGATGCGGGCCATGTCGGGGATCGAGAGCGCCGGTCCGCCGGTGTGCTGGGCCAGGGCCCACCCGACCGCCAGCGCCATCGGCACCCAGACGCTCAGGCCCGAGACGGCGAGCAGCCGCCCGACCCGGGTGCGTCGCGCCACCCACGCCTCGGCCAGGTGGCAGCCGGCGATCAGGTAGGCCGCGGCGGCCATCAGCACGGCCCCACCCACCTGCGGGAGCGCCGCCGACGTGAAGAAGCCGAGGCCGACCACCGGCGGGGCGACCAGCGCCAGCACCAGCCCGGCGGTGGCCGCCTGCTGCCGTCGCCGCGACCCGGCGGCCGCGGCCCGGCGCGCCGCCCGGCCCAGCGCCGTCGTGGCCGCCCCGGCGAAGGTGAAGTGCACGGCGGCCAGACGGGTGATCGGCTCGCCGAAGCCGAACGCCCCCAGGTCGCCGCACGACTCCACCAGCCCGGTCCCGGCGACCAGCGCGAACGCCGGTGCCGCCACGCTCGCCACCCCGTCGAGCGTCGGCGGGCGGAGCGGCCCCCAGCCGGCGGGGATCGACCGGCGCAGGACCGGGATCCCGGCGCTGACCGTGGCCGCCGCCGCTACCACCGCCCACGGCAGCGACCAGGCCAGGCCGGCCGGGCCCGGGTCGACCGAGAGGGCCATGGCCGTGCTGGCCGCCACGACCAGCCAGGCCCCGGCCCACCGCCCGAGGGCGACGGGAAGGACGACGGCGGCGCCGGCCACCACCACCAGGTCGATCAGGGTCAGGTATCCGCTCACGTTCAATAGACTACCATTTACTCACATACCAGACACACACGGAATCGGGATACCCTCACGCCGTGGCCGAGATGCGCATCGACGAGCTGGCCCGCGAGGCGGGCGTGGCCACCACCACCATCCGCCTCTACCAGCACCGCGGCCTGCTCCCGGGCCCCCGGTTGGAGGGGCGCACGGGCTGGTACGGCCCCGCCCACCTCGACCGGCTGCGGCTGATCGCCCGGCTCCAGGGCGACGGGCACTCGCTCGCCGGCATCGCCCGCCTCGTCGAGAGCTGGGAGCGGGGCAGCCCCCTCGACGAGCTGGTCGGCCAGGAGGCCGGCCTGGCCTCGCTGTTCGGGGCGGCCCGCGAGGTCGTCCTCACGCCGGCCGAGCTGGCCGAGCGGCTCCCCCCTGGCGCCATGGATCCGGCCACCATGGCCCGCGCCGTCGAGGTCGGGCTGGTCGCCCTCACCGACGACGGCCGGGTGCGCGTGCCTGACGTGCGCTTCATCGAGACGGGCCCGGCCCTCGCCGCCCTGGGCATCCCGCTCGAGGCCATCCTCGACGAGTGGGAGCACCTGGCGGCCCAGACCGACGAGATCGCCGACCGCTTCCTCCGGGTGTTCGAGACCCACCTCGTGCCCGACGGCGTCGACCTCGACCGCCTCGACCCCGACGGCCTCGACCGCGAGCAGGTCGCCACCCTGGGCACCGAGCTGGCCCGTCTCCACCAGCTGGCCGGCCAGGTCGTGCAGGCCTCGCTCGACGCCTCCATCGCCCGTCTGGCCCGGGCCCGTCTGGCCCGCCTCGTCGATCCGGAGCCGGAGCCGCCGGACCGCTAGGACGAGTCGTCGGCTAGTGCAGGTGGGGGTGCGGCTGGCCGGGCTGGCCGTGGTGGTGGTGCTCCCGGCGGGCGGTGCCGATGCCCACGCCCAGCAGGATCAGGCCGAGGATGACGAAGGCCACGCCGGCGATCCCGACCAGGGCCGACGAGAGGCCGAACGACTCGCCCTCGCTCAGCCGTTCCCACCCTGAGTACTTGTGATCGGCCAGGCCGTAGCCCACGAGGGCGGCGAACACGCACAAGCCGCCGAGCAGCAGGGAGCCGACACCGACGAGCGTCGGCGGTGCGGCTCGGGGTCGGTCGGTCGTGTCGTCCATGATCCATTCCCTACCCGCTGTGCCCGCCGTCACGCAGATGGTGGCGGCGACTAGCGGCCGGGGTGGACGACGAGCTCGGCCTTCTGGAGCTCCTTGGTGCTGGCGTAGCCGGTGAGGGCCATGGTCCGCCGCAGGGCGCCGACCAGGTTGGTCGCGCCGGAGTCGTCGGTGGCGGGGCCGTGCAGCACCTCGCGCAGCGTGCCCGCCGGGGCCACGGGCGCCCGCGACCCGCGGGGCAGGTCGGCGTGGACGGCGGCCTGGCCCCAGTGCCAGCCGCGACCGGGGGCCTCGGTGGCGGCGGCGAAGGGGGCGCCGGCCATCACCGCGTCGGCGCCGAGGGCGATGGCCTTGGCGATGTCGCCACCGGTGCGGATCCCGCCGTCGGCGATGAGGTGGACGTAGACGCCGGTCTCGTCGAGGTGGCGCATGCGGGCGGCCCGGGCGTCGGCGATGGCGGTGGCCTGGGGGACGCCGATGCCGAGGATGCGGCGGGTCGACGACGACGAGCCCTCGCCCACGCCGACCAGGATCCCCGCCGCGCCGGTGCGCATCAGGTGGAGGGCGGCCCGGTAGCTGCTGCACCCGCCGACGATGACGGGGAGGTCGAGCCGGCGCACGAAGGTCTTGAGGTTGAGCGGCTCGGGGTTGCCCTTGGTGACGTGCTCGGCCGAGACGACCGTGCCCTGGATCACCAGCAGGTCGAGCTCGGCGGCGACGATGGCGTCGGCCAGGGCCTCGACCCGGTGGGGCGTGACCACCCCGCACGACACCACGCCCGAGGCCCGGATCTCCTTGACCCGGTCGCGGATCAGCTCGGGGCGGACGGGGGCGGCGTAGGCCTGACGCATCTCGGCCCAGGCCTCGCCCTCGGGCAGCACGGCGATCCGGGCGAGGATGGCGTCGGGGTCGTCGTGGCGGGTCCACAGCCCCTCGAGGTTGAGGGGGCCGAGGCTGCCCATCTCGCCGAGGGCCACGGCGGTGGTCGGGCTGACGACGCTGTCCATGCCCGACGCCATGATCGGCGCCGAGAAGGAGAAGGCGTCGATCTCCCAGCCGGTGTCCACGTCGTCCAGGTCGCGGGTGCGGCGGCTGGGGACGATGGAGATCTCCTCCAGGCCGTACGCGGGGCGACCCGCCTTGCCCATGCCGATCTCGATGTCGGGCATCAGCGGGGTCGCAGCGACTTCAGGATCTGGCGGGCGACGGTGGCGTTCATCTCGTAGACGGCCTGCTCGGCGACATCGCGGGCCCGCTTCACGACGCTGCCACCGGTGACCTCCTCGACGGAGTCGAGCCCGTCGATGAGCGCCTCCTTGGTGGCGTCGGTGGCCTTGTAGCCCAGGCCGGTGAGGGCCTTGACCACCTCGTGCTGGGCGATGGGCTCGGGGGCGGCGGCGGCGATGATCCGCAGCGCCTCCTTGGTGAGCTCGGCGCCCTGCTCGATGGCGTCGGCCGCCTCGAGGTGGCCCGCGTCCTCGCCCTCGAGCGAGGCCAGCCAGCGGCGGACCTTGATGACGAGCTCGCCGTGGGTCTCGCCCTCGAAGGACAACGTGGCCATGCGGAGCAGGCTAGACGCCGATCACCCATCGTTCCGTGTGCGGAAAGCCGCCGCATCCGGGGCACCCCGCACACGGAACGGGGCGGTCAGCCGGTCCGGAGGTCGTCGGGGTGGTTGGCGAACCATGCGGTCGGGCCGGGCTGGCGCCGGAGGACCCGCTCCCACAGGTGCTCCGGGTCGCGGGTGAGGGTGTCGTCGTCGTCGGCGTCGACCACCCACCAGGCCCGGGTGCCGATCTCGTCCTCCAGCTGGCCGGGACCCCAGCCCGACTGGCCGGCGTAGAGCCGGACCTCGGCCGGGGCGTCGGGCACGTCGTCCGGGTCGAGGTGGAGGTCGACGGCCCCGCCGCGAGCCAGGCCCACGACGCTGTCGGCGTCGACCGGCCCGCCCACGAAGACGACGCCCGGGGCGGCGGCGCGGTGGCCCCACCCCACCAGCAGGTCGGCCGCCGGCTGGTCGGTCGGGCGGTTGAGGATGACCCCGAAGGCGCCCTCCTCCGAGTGCGCCAGCAGGAGCACGACGGTGCGGCGGAAGGTGTCATCGCCGATCAGCGGGGTGGCCACGAGGAGCCGGCCGGCGAGCGAGGGACCACCCATCCCCCGATGATGCCGCGGCGGCTGGGTCCTAGAGGAAGTCGGCGGGATCGAACTCGTCGAGCGGGATGATCCGCAGGCGGGGGAGACGGCGGTTGAAGCTGCCGGCGTCGTCCTCCAGGTCGAAGATCTCCAGCCCGGCGTCGACCAGACCGGTGTACTGGACGCTGACGAACTCGCGGAAGGCCAGCAGGGCCACCCGCCGGTCGTCGAGCAGGGCGCCGACGGGTCCGACGAAGTCGGCGTCGTGGCTGGCCAGGACCACGTCGCCCTCCCGATCGGCC
>DATHEV010000877.1:0-4724 GCA_035318405.1 Iamia sp. | reverse complement strand
CCCGCCGTTCACCCACCTCGAGCCCATGCAGTCCCTCGACAACGTGTTCGGCCGGGACGAGCTCCAGGCGTGGGCCGACCGGGTGGCCAAGCGGCTGCACGCCACCACCAACGACAGCGGCACCGCGATCCGCTGGGCCTGCGAGCTCAAGATCGACGGCACGGCCATCAACTGCGTGTACCGCGGCGGCGTGCTGGAGGTCGGGGCCACCCGGGGCACGGGCGCGGTGGGCGACACGCTGACGCCCCAGCTCCTGACCCTGGACGACGTCCCCTTCCGTCTCGACGACCCCGACCCGCCCACCGTGATCGAGGTGCGGGGCGAGGTGTACTACCCGGTCGCCAAGTTCGAGAAGATGAACGAGGAGCGCATCGAGCGGGGCGAGGCGGCGTTCATGAACCCCCGCAACGCCGCCTCGGGGGCCCTCCGCCAGAAGGACCCGGACAAGGTCCGCCAGCGCCCCCTCGCCATGTGGATCCACGGGCTGGGTGTGGTCGAGGGCAAGGAGTTCGCCGCCTACTCCGACTTCCTGGCCTGGGCGAAGCGGGTCGGCCTGCCCGTGCCCGACCAGTCGACCACCTGCGAATCGATCGACGACGTCTGGGCGCTGATCGAGGAGTTCACCGAGCAGCGCCACTCGTTCGGCTTCGAGGTCGACGGCGTCGTCATCAAGGTCGACGACATGGCCCAGCGCCAGACGCTCGGCTCGACGTCCAAGGCGCCCCGGTGGGCCATCGCCTACAAGATGCCGCCGATCGAGCAGCAGACCCGGCTGATCTCGATCGAGGTCAACGTGGGCCGCACCGGCAAGGCCACGCCCTTCGCCGTGCTCGAGCCCGTCGCCGTCGCCGGCGTCACCATCACCCGGGCCACCCTGCACAACGAGGTCCAGGTCCAGGCCAAGGACGTGCGCGCCGGCGACATGGTGATCGTGCGCCGGGCCGGCGACGTCATCCCCGAGGTCGTGGGCAGCGTCGCCGGCGAGCGCCAGAAGGGCGCCAAGGCGTGGTCGATGCCGGCCTCCTGCCCGGCCTGCGGCCAGCCGCTGGTCCGGCCCGAGGGCGAGGGCCACCACTTCTGCGAGAACGTCGACTGCCCCAACCGCATCAAGGAGTCGCTGGTCCACCTCGCCTCGCGGGACGCTCTGGACATCGAGGGGCTGGGCGAGAAGACGGTGACCCAGTTCCGCGAGCTGGGCTGGCTGCCGGACCTCGCCGCCGTGTTCCAGCTGGACGAGAGGCGCGACGACATCCTCGCCCTGAAGGGCTGGAAGGAGACCAGCGTCGACAACCTGCTGGCCGGCATCGAGGCCGGGTCCCAGCGGCCCCTGGAGCGGCTGCTGGTCGCCCTCAACATCCGCCACTGCGGGCGCACGGTCTCCAAGGAGCTGGCCCGGCACCTGCGCACCCTCGCCGGCATCCAGGCCGCCACCGCGGCCGAGATCGAGGCGATCGACGGCATCGGCCCCAAGATCGCGGTGGCCGTCGAGGCCTGGTTCGCCACCCCCCGCAACGCCGACCTGGCGGCCAAGCTCACCGAGCTCGGGGTGCGCACCGACACCGACCTGCCCGAGCCCGCCGTCGTCGAGGCCCTGCCCCTGGCGGGCCGGACCCTCGTCATCACCGGCACCCTCGAGGAGCTCACCCGCGAGGAGGCCAAGACCCGGCTGGAGGAGATGGGGGCCAAGGTCAGCGGCAGCATCTCGGCCAAGACAGCGGCGCTCATCGCCGGGGCCGAGGCCGGCACCAAGCTCGACAAGGCCCGGGACAAGGGCGTGCCCGTGCTGGACGAGGCCGCCCTGGGCCGGCTGCTCGACGGGGCCGACCTCGACGAGCTGGTGGCCGAGGTCGCCGGCGGCTGAACCGGCCCCACCCGAGATCGGGCGGTGGGCGTCAGCGCCGGGTGGCCGCGGTGCGGAAGAAGGCCCTCGACGGCGGGAGCCAGAGCAGGACGACGGCGGCGACGGCGATGGCGATCTTCAGCAGCCGGTAGGCGCCCGCCGGCCCGAACGCGGCGCCGGCCAGACCGGCGAGGCTCACCGCCGCGTAGAGCCCGCCCAGGACGGTGGCCCACGTGCGGGCCCAGCCCCGGCCGCGGGAGCACCCGACGGCCGTCAGGCTCCAGAGCCCGGCGGCGACCAGGCCCCCGACGAAGCCCACCACCAGGACGATGATCACGAAGCCGTCGAGGTTGCCCGGGTTGATGTCCGCCGAGGCCAGCCGCTGCTCGAGGTCGTCGCGGTCCCACACCACCAGGGCCACCACGGCGTCGACGACGGCGAGCACGGCGCCGGCCACCATGAGCGTCACCGCGCCCCGCAGCGTGGATGGGCGGGGCGGCACCGGATCGGGCGTCGCCTCCCGCACCTCGACCGGCTCCAGCTGCCAACCGGACATGGCGCTCACCATCGGTGAGGGTAGCGCCACCCCGGGATCAGAAGACCCGGACGATGTAGGTGGTGGACGTGGACGTCTCGCGCCCGTCGGCGATCCGCCAGTACTCGATGGTGACCTCGACCGACCCGGTGGCGTACTCGGTGACGGGCTTGCCCGGCCCGGGCTGGTACTTCACCACGTTCTTGTTGTTGGGCCGGGGCCCGAGGTCGCGCTGCTCGGCGGTGAGCTGCTGGTACTCGGGGCTCTCGGGGTCGACGGCCCCCACCATCTCCTCCTCGGGGATGGCGACGCCGTCGATGGTGATGCGGCCGTCGTAGCCGTTCTTCAGCACCACGCCCACCTCGGACTGGCGCAGCACGCGGCCGCCGGGAGAGGGCTGGTAGCTCTGGATCACGTCGTCACCGGTGGCGACGGGGTCGGTGTCGGCCCCGGAGCGCCCGGCGATGTACAGGCACAGCACCGCCAGGGCCAGCACGGCCACGATCGCCAGCCGGCGGAGCGAGAACAGGGGCTGGGGGAGCGGGTCGCGGATGGTCGACGGGTCGAACGGCGCGTCCGGCTCCTGGGTGGCCAGGGTGCCGTCGTCGCGGTCGTCGACCATCCGCCCATGCTGCCAGCCGCTGGCGGGGAGGAGGACATCGGAGACCCTCACGGGGGCGGCGCCGTCGACCCCGTACTCTCTCGGGGGTGCCACCGTCCCGCATGACCGAGCAGGTCGGTCGGGTGCTCGGCGGGCGGTACCGCCTGCTGGCCCCGATCGGCCGGGGCGCGTCGGCGCAGGTCTTCGTGGCCGACGACGTCCGCCTCGAGCGTCAGGTGGCGGTCAAGGTGCTCCACGAGGCGCTGGCCGACGACCAGGTCTTCCTGCGCCGGTTCCGGGCCGAGGCCCAGGCCGCGGCGGCCCTCAACCACCCCCACGTCATGGCCGTCTACGACTGGGGCAACGACGAGGACGTCCCCTGGATCGTCATGGAGTACCTGGGCGGCGGCAGCCTCCGGGGCCTGCTCGACCGGGGCCACCGGCTGACGCCGTCGCAGGCCCTGGTGGTCGGTCTCCAGGCGGCCCGCGGGCTCGACTACGCCCATCGGCGGGGCTTCGTCCACCGCGACATCAAGCCCGCCAACCTCCTGTTCGGCGACGAGGGGCGGCTCCGCATCGCCGACTTCGGCCTGGCCCGGGCGCTGGCCGAGGCGGCCTGGACCGAGCCCGTCGGCGCCGTGGTGGGCACCGCCCGCTACGCCTCGCCCGAGCAGGCCCAGGGCCTGTCGCTCACCGGGCGGGCCGATGTGTACTCGCTGGCCCTGGTGATGGTCGAGGCCGTCACCGGCGACGTCCCCTTCGCCGCCGACACCACCCTCGGCACGCTCATGGCCCGGGTCGGCAAGGACCTGGTCGTCCCGCCGACGCTGGGCCCCCTGGCCGAGGTGCTGGCCGACGCCGGCACCGCCGATCCCGACGACCGCCTCGACGGCCGCGAGCTCGCCGCCGCCCTCGCCGGCGTGGCCACCGCGCTGCCCCGCCCGGCCGCCCTGCCGCTGGCCGGCGCCCTCGACGTCGACCTGTCCGCCGATCGCGATCCCACCACGCTGGCGGGGACGCCCGAGGCCCCGGCCGACGACCTGGAGGTGCCGGGCTTCGTCCTGGCCGGCAACGGGTCGACCCCGCTCGAGGAGGTTGACGAGTGGGACGAGCCCGAGGAGTGGGACGAGCCCGATCTGGTCGGGGCGGCCGAGGTGCTGGGGTCGTTCGCGGCCGAGGGCATCGAGGACGAGCTCGACGACGCCGACGACGAGGATCCGGAGCAGTTCATGGCGTGGGCTCCCGAGCCCGCCGTCGCGGCCGACGACGACACCCGCGTCGGCGGGATGGGGTGGGCCGGCGGAGTGGTCGACCCGGAGATCGACGACGACGTCCCCTTCGACGGGGCCGACGACGGCTGGTCGGCCGACGACTGGGATCCGCGCTCGCCCACCGGCCGCCGCCGGCGCTGGCCCCGCATCGTCTTCATCGTCGTGCTGGTCGCCGCCCTGGGCGCCGCCATCGGGATGCTGATCGCCGATCTCACCGAGCCCCCTCCCACCTCGGCCGTGCCCGCCGTCGGCGGCCTCACCGAGGATGCCGCCGTCGACTCGCTGCGGGCCCAGGGCTGGGAGGTCGAGGTCCGCCGGATCCGGGAGGACGGCACCGAGGCCGGCCAGGTCCTGCGCACCCGGCCCGGTCAGGGCACCCAGCTGGCCGAGGGCGACCCCATCACCCTGATCGTGTCCGAGGGCCAGACCGAGGTCGCCCTGCCCGAGATCACCCGGGGCATGACCCGGGAGGAGGCG
>DATHEV010000876.1:0-4909 GCA_035318405.1 Iamia sp. | reverse complement strand
GACCGGCTGGTGCAGCGGAACGTCCTGGCCATGTCGGGCCGGGCCGTCGAGGCGGCCGGCGACTGCTCGACCCTGCTGCTCGACAAGACCGGCACCATCACCTTCGGCAACCGCCGGGCGACCGAGCTGATCCCCGTCGCGGGGGTCGACGAGCACCGTCTGGCCGAGGCCGCGCTGGCCGCCAGCCGGGCCGACGAGACGCCCGAGGGCCGCTCGATCGTCGCTCTGGCCGTCGACGTCCATGACCTGCCGGCCGCGCCCGACGCCTCCGTCGCCGCGACCTTCGTGCCCTTCACCGCCCAGACCCGCATGAGCGGGGTCGACGTCGGAACCCGCCGGCTGCGCAAGGGCGCCGGCGACGCCGTGCGGGCCTGGGTGGCGGAGCAGGGCGGCCGGGTGCCGGCCGACCTCGCCCCCATCGTCGAGCGGGTGTCGACCGACGGGGCCACGCCGCTCGTCGTGGCCGACGGGCCCGACGTCCTCGGCGTCATCCGCCTCAAGGACGTGGTCAAGCCGGGCATGGCCGAGCGCTTCGCCGAGCTGCGGGCCATGGGCATCCGCACGGTGATGATCACCGGCGACAACCCCCTCACCGCCGCCGCCATCGCCGCCGAGGCCGGCGTCGACGACCACCTGGCCGAGGCCACGCCGGAGGACAAGATGGCCCTGATCCGGGCCGAGCAGGCCGGCGGGAGCCTCGTCGCCATGACCGGCGACGGCACCAACGACGCCCCCGCCCTCGCCGCCGCGGACGTCGGCGTGGCCATGAACACCGGCACGCAGGCGGCCAAGGAGGCGGGGAACATGGTCGACCTCGACTCCGACCCCACGAAACTCATCGAGATCGTCGCCATCGGCAAGCAGCTCCTGATCACCCGGGGCGCCCTGACGACGTTCTCCATCGCCAACGACGTGGCCAAGTACTTCGCCATCGTCCCGGCCATGTTCTCGGTGGCATTCCCGGCCCTCGATCGCATCGACGTCATGCGTCTGACCTCGCCCCAGTCGGCGATCCTCAGCGCCGTCATCTTCAACGCCCTCGTGATCGTGGGCCTGATCCCCCTCGCCCTCCGGGGCGTCCGCTTCCGCGCCGAGGCCGCCGCCGACGTCCTGCGTCGCAACCTCCTGATCTACGGCCTGGGCGGGATCGTCACCCCGTTCCTCGGGATCAAGGTCATCGACGTCGTCCTCACCGCCCTGGGAGCATCCTGATGCGCCGCCAGCTCGTCCCCGCCGTGATCATGTTCGCCCTGCTCACGGTGCTGTGCGGCGTGATCTACCCGGCCGTCGTCACCGTCGCCGCCCAGGTCGGGTGGTCCGATGAGGCCGACGGCTCGCTGGTGCGCACCACCGACGGCACCGTCGTCGGGTCGTCCCTCCTGGCGCAGGGGTTCACCGCGCCGGAGTACCTGCATCCTCGACCCTCCGCCGCGGGCGACGGCTACGACGGGGCGGCCAGCGGCGCCTCCAACCTCGGGCCCTCGTCCGACGAGCTGCTCGCCGTGGTCGAGGAGCGGGCGGTTGCCTACCGGGAGGAGAACGGCCTGCCGGCCGACGCCGAGGTGCCGGTCGACGCGGTGACCGCCTCGGGCTCCGGCCTCGACCCGGACATCTCGGTGGCCAACGCCCGGCTCCAGGCGCCCCGGGTCGCGGCGGCGCGGGAGATGGACCTCGACGACGTCCTCGCCGTGATCGACGAGCACACATCCGGCCGCACCGCCGGCGTCCTGGGCGAGACTGCCGTCGATGTCCTCGCCGTCAACCTCGCCCTCGATGGGAAGTAGTCGTGGGCGCCGGGGGCGGCTGCGGATCTACCTCGGCGCCGCGCCGGGCGTGGGCAAGACCTTCGCCATGCTCGACGAGGGCTGGCGGCGGCGCGAGCGCGGCACCGACGTCGTGGTCGGCTGGATCGACGATCACGGCCGGGCGCGGACCCGCGAGCAGGTCCGCGACCTCGAGGTCCTCCCGCGGGCCCGGGTCACGCACCGGGGGGCCACCTTCGAGGAGATGGACCTCGACGCCCTGCTGGCGCGGGCGCCCGAGGTCGCCATCGTCGACGAGTACGCCCACACCAACGTCCCCGGCAGCCGTCACGCCAAGCGGTGGGAGGACGTCGAGGTGCTGCTCGACGCCGGCATCGACGTGATCTCCACCGTGAACGTCCAGCACCTCGAGTCGCTCAACGACACCGTCGAGGCGATCACCGGGGTGGCCCAGCGCGAGACCGTGCCCGACGCCGTGGTGCGGGCCGCCGACCAGGTCGAGCTGGTCGACATGACACCGGAGGCCCTGCGGCGCCGCCTGGCCCACGGCAACGTCTACGCAGCCGAGAAGGTCGACGCCGCCCTGGGCAACTACTTCCGCGAGGGCAACCTCGGGGCGCTGCGCGAGCTGGCCCTGCTGTGGGTCGCCGACCGGGTCGACGAGTCGCTCCACGCCTACCGGGAGCGCCACGGGATCGTCACCGTCTGGGAGGCCCGCGAGCGGGTCATGGTGGCGCTCACCGGGGCCCCCGGTGGGGACCGCCTCGTGCGCCGGGCGGCCCGCATCGCCGGTCGGCTCAAGTCGCCGCTGGTCGGCGTGCACGTGCGGCGCTCGGACGGCCTGAGCAGTGGCTCCGAGGTCCGGCTGGAGCACGACAAGCAGCTGCTGGCCGATCTGGGCGGCCGCTTCGTCGAGACCACGGGCGACGACGTGGCCGAGGCCCTCGTCCGGACGGCCCGCACCGAGGACGTCAGCCAGATCGTGCTGGGCGCCAGCCGCCGGAGCCGGTGGGCCGAGCTGACCCAGGGCTCGGTGGTGAACAAGGTGCTGCGCACGTCGGGCGCGGTCGACGTCCACGTGATCACCACCGACGTCGACCCCGAGGGTGACGTCACCACGGACGTCGCCGCCTCGGCCACCGGGGGCCGCCGGCGCTCCCGCGCCCTGTTCCCCCGGCGCCGTCGGATCACCGCCTACGGGCTGTCGGTGCTGGGGCCGATCGTCCTCACCACGCTCCTCCGTCCCCTGCGGGCCGACGTGAACCTGAGCACCGTCCTGCTCCTCCTGCTCAGCCTGGTGGTCGCGGCGGCCGGTCTCGGCGGCATCGGGCCGGCCATCGTGGCCGCCGTCGTCGGCACGCTCCTCGTGAACTGGTACTTCACCCCGCCCTACGGGACCATCACCATCAGCGACCCCGAGAACCTGCTGTCGCTCGCCGTCCTGGCGACCGTCGGCATCACCGTGGCCGCCCTGCTCGAGCGGACCCTGCGCCGACGGGTCGAGGCCGAGGCGGCGCGCGCCGAGGCCGCCGGGCTGGCCCAGGAGCTGCGCCACGGCGAGGCCGAGGCCGACCGGCTGGCGGCGGCCAACGAGCTGCGCACGGCGCTGCTGCGCGCCGTGTCGCACGACCTGCGCACGCCGCTGGCGTCGATGAAGGCGTCGGTCACCAGCCTGATGCAGGACGATGTCACGTGGGGCCCCGCCGACACCCGCACCTTCCTGGAGACGATCGACACCGAGGCCGACCGGCTCGACCGGCTCGTCGGCGAGCTGCTCGACATGGGTCGCATCGAGGCCGGGGCCGTCGAGGTGGCCCTCACGCCGGTCTCGATCGACGAGCTGCTCGCCGGGGCCCTCGACGGGGCCGGAGCGACCCCGGCGCGCATCCGCATCGAGGTGCCGGACGACCTGCCCGGCGTGGTGGTCGACCCGCCGCTGGTCGAGCGGGCCCTGGCCAACGTGCTCACCAACGCCCTGCGCCACTCCCCGCCCGACGCCCCGGTGCGCGTCGTGGCCGCCGGCCTGGGCGACGATGTCGTCGTGCGCGTCGTCGACACCGGGCCCGGCATCCACCCCGACCAGCGTGAGCGGGTGCTCCAGCCCTTCCAGCGCCTGGGCGACGGGCGCACCGACCCCGGCGTGGGGCTGGGCCTGGCCGTGGCCCGGGGCTTCACCGAGGCCGTCGGCGGCCGCCTCGACCTCGACGACACGCCCGGGGGCGGTCTCACCGTGACCCTGTCGCTCCCCCGCCGCCGCCCCGACCCCTCCGAGGACACCCCATGAGAACTGACGGGACGGGCGAGGCGGTGCTGGTCGTCGATGACGAGCCGCAGATCCGCCGGGCGCTGGCGGTCAACCTCACCGCCCGGGGCTACGTCGTCCACCAGGCCGGCACCGGCCGCGAGGCCCTGGGGTCGGCCAGCGCCCACCACCCCGACGCCGTGGTGCTCGACCTCGGCCTGCCCGACATCGACGGGATCGACGTGATCCGGGGCCTGCGGGGCTGGTCGAAGGTCCCCATCGTGATCCTGTCGGTGCGCGACGGCGAGCGGGACAAGGTCGAGGCCCTCGACGCCGGCGCCGACGACTACGTCACCAAGCCGTTCGGCATGGACGAGCTGCTGGCCCGCCTCCGGGCCGCCCTGCGCCGCGCCACCCCCGACGACGAGGCCGAGCCCGTCGTCGCCACCGCCGCCTTCACCGTCGACCTGGCCGCCCACACCGTCGTCCGCGATGGCCGGCCCGTGCACCTCACGCCCACCGCGTGGGGCCTGGTCGAGATCCTGGTGCGCCACCCGGGCCGGCTGGTCACCCGCGAGGTGGTGCTGCGCACCGTGTGGGGCGAGGGCTTCGAGGACGAGAGCGGCTACCTCCGGGTCCACATGGCCTCGGTCCGCCGCAAGCTCGAACCCGACCCCGCCCACCCCGCCCACTTCCTCACCGAACCCCGGATGGGCTACCGCTTCGTCCCCTGAGACCGAGGACTCCCGAGACCCAGACAGATTCCTTGTTGCGCGTTCGGGCCGGTCGGGGGTTGGAACGGGTGGGAACCTTCGATGACAGACATGACGACCGATGAGCAGAGTGGCTATGAGGAGTTCGCTCGACGAGCGCGGCGGGACCTCGTGCGAGCGTTCGTCCCGGT
>DATHEV010000875.1:0-4137 GCA_035318405.1 Iamia sp. | reverse complement strand
GGTCGCGCAGCGGGTAGCGGCGGTTGATCGGCACGAGGTCGTCGCGGAGGCCGTCGTCGGCGGCGTGCAGCGACACGGCGAGGTTCACCGGCAGCCGGGCCTCGGTCAGGCGGCGGATGCCGGGCACGATCCCGACGGTCGACACCGTGATCCGGCGGGCCGAGTGCCCGAGGTCGTCGTGGATGCGGTGGACGGCGGACCAGGTGTTGTCGAAGTTGGCCAGCGGCTCGCCCATCCCCATGAAGACCACGTTGGCCAGGCGGCGGCCGTCGGCCCGGGCCCGGCGGGACGCCCGCACGACCTGCTCGACGATCTCGCCCGAGGTCAGGTGGCGGGTGAAGCCGGCCTGCCCGGTGGCGCAGAACCCGCAACCCATGGCGCACCCGGCCTGGCTCGACACGCACACCGTCGAGCGCTGGGGGTAGTGCATGAGGACGGTCTCGACCCGGCTCCCGTCGCCCAGGGTCCACAGCCACTTGACCGTGTCGCCGCCGTCGGCGACCGACTCGGTGGTGAGGGCCAGGGCCCCGGGCAGCGACTCGGCCAGCTGGCGCCGGAGGGCGAGGGGCACGTTGGTCATGTCCTCGGGCTCGGCCAGCTGCTCGTGGAGCCCGGCCCAGACCTGGTCGACCCGGTAGCGGGGCTGGTCGGCCAGCAGGTCGGCGAGCGCGCCCCGGTCGAGGTCGTAGCGGGTCGGCGCGGTCACCCTCCGAGGATACGGGGCCGGGCCCCACCTACCCTGGTGCGTCGTGTCCGACATCGCCCCTCCCGATCGACCCGGCTGGTACGCCGACGCCCACGGCGCCTGGTGGTGGTGGGACGGTGCGACCTGGACCCCCGCCCCCGGGGCGGGCCCGCCGATGGGTCCGGCGATGGGCCCGACGTCCTCGCCCCGGGACCAGGAGCGCACCAATGCCCTGCTGATGTGGATCCTCTACATCGTGGTGGGGGGCTGGATCGTGGCGCTGGTCTTCTACCTGATCTCCAAGGAGAAGCCGTTCGTCCGCCACCACGCGGCCGAGGCGCTCAACCTCACCCTGGTGCTGCTGGTGCCGCAGATCGTCGGGTTCGGCCTGCTGGTGCCCGACTACGTCGACTTCATCAGCGAGAGCATCGACGACGTCAACGCCACCTTCACGGTCACGGGCACCTTCTGGGCGGGCGTGGCCCTGCTCGGGATCACCTCGATCCTCAACCTGGTCCTGTCCGTCATCGCCACGGTGAAGGCCCACCAGGGCCGGTGGTGGCGTCTCCCGATCGGTGTGCACCCGGTCCGGGGTGTGCTGCCCAAGGGCGAGGACCCGCCCTACGACGTCACGTCGAGCTGATCGAGCGGCTGCGGACCCGACGGGTCCGGGTGGTGGCGAAGCCGAGGCGGTCGTACAACCGCCGGGCCGGGCCGTTGTCGGCGTCGACGTAGAGCAGCGCCCGCGTGAGGCCGCGGGCGCTCATGCGGTCGAGCCCGGCGGTGACCAGGGCCCGGCCCAGCCCCCGGCCCCCGGCGTCGGGGTCGACGCCGATGACGTAGATCTCCCCGGCGGCGGGCCCCTCGGCGGTGGCGGGGTGGACCTTGACCCAGCAGAACCCGTCGAGCCGCCCGCCCTCGTCGACCGGCGGGTCACCGTCGAGCAGGAGCATGTCCTGCGGGTCGAACCAGGGCTCGGCCATGGCCCCGTGCAGGGTGGCGAGGGTCTCCCGGCCCTGGTCCGGGTGGCCGGCGAAGGAGCGGTTGTTGGTGGCCACCCACGCCGCCTCGTCGACCGAGCCGGGTCGGAGGGGGCGGACGGCAATCGCCGGCGGGTCGGGGGTGGCCGGGTCGTGGGGGAGGGGAAGGTCGCGCTCGAGGCGGAGGATGTCGCGCTGCTCGTCCAGCCCGACCTCGGCGGCCACGGCGTCGACGGCGGCCTCCTCGCCGTCGGACTCCCAGTGCACGGCGGTGGCGCCGGCGGCCTCGGCCCGGGCGGCCAGCACGGCGACGAGGGTGGCGAACGCCGCCGCCCGCTCGCCGGCAAGGGGCGTGTCGAGCGGGTCGGGGCCGGTGAGCCAGGCCTCGCCGGTGCGGGTGCGGACCACCACCCGCAGGGCGGGGTCGCCCACCACGTGGCCCCCGTCGTCGGCGAGCGCGAGGTCGGTCACGGGCGGGACGCTACCGGGGCGGGCCGGGGGCCCATCCGGAATCCCTCACCGGAAAAAGACGACGGGGGCGCCAGAGGCGCCCCCGTCGGGGCGACGCCAGGCGGCGGATCCCGGCGTCGCAGGAACCAGGTGGCGGGAACCTGGTCGGCGCCCATCATACGCACGTCGGAGGCCACGTCCAGCGAATCGTCAGTCGAAACCCACATTTGTTCGGCAGTGTCTGTCAGAACCGCAGAGAACCCCCATGACGGGTTGCGGTCGCTGTGACCAGGATCGATGCATGGGTGCACTCACCCGTGTGACTGGAGAGGAGGCCCAAGTGGGCTAGTCCCGACGGGCGACGGAGGGCCGGATGGCGGCCCGGACGCGCGCTCCGCAGTGGCCCCCGCGCGAGCCGCACAGGCCCCTCGTCCCGACCGGGGGGTCAGGCGTAGGTGCGCTCGGCCCGCTGGAGGGCCCGGCGGGCGGAGCGGAGCGCCCGCTCGGCGTCGAAGAGGGCGGCGGCGAGGGGCTCGGTGGGGGAGCGGTCGGAGGCGACGGCCCCGTCGCCGACGCGGCGCAGCAGCTCGTCGACCTGGTCGGTCAGGGCGCTCAGGCTGGCGGCGGTGGGGACCTCGGCGTCGGGCATGGCCCCAGTGTGGCGGGCGCCGCCCGCCGTCCCGCCGTCCCGCGGGTCAACGCGTGGGGAGGCGCCGGGGGTGCTTCGGTAGCGTGCGGGGGTGCTCACCCGCCTCGACCTCCGCGGCCTCGACGCCGCCGCCGTGGCCGCCGCCCTGCCACCCCTGGCGCTCGACGACGAGGGGCCCCGCACGGCCGTCCGCGAGGTGCTCGACGCCGTGCGCGACCGGGGCGACGCCGCCGTCCGGGAGCTGACGCAGCGCTTCGACGGCATCGACGTCGCCGCGACCCGCGTCCCCGACGGCGCCATCGCCGCCGCCCTGACGTCGATCGACGCCGACGTGCGGACCGCCCTCGAGGCCGCCGCCGCCGGCATCGAGGACTTCCACCGCCACCAGCTCCGACCGCCGTCGACCTACCGTCGCGACGGCATCGTCATCGAGGGTCGGGCCCAGCCCGTCGACCGAGCCGGCTGCTACGTCCCGGGCGGCCGGGCGCTGTACCCGTCGACCGTGCTCATGACGGCCATCCCGGCCCGGGTCGCCGGGGTGCCCGAGGTCGCGCTGTGCGTCCCACCGGGGCCCGACGGCGAGGTGCCGGCGCTCACGCTCGCCGCCGCCGCCGTCGCCGGGGTCACCGAGGTCCACCGCATCGGCGGGGCGCAGGCCATCGCCGCCCTGGCCTACGGCACCGAGACGGTCGCCGCCGTCGACGTCATCGTCGGACCCGGCAACATCTACGTGGCCGAGGCCAAGCGCCAGGTCGCAGGGGAGGGCCGGGCCGGGGTGCCGTCGGCCTTCACCGGCCCGTCCGAGGTCATCGTCATCGCCGACGACTCGGCCCCGCCCGCCCTCGCCGCCGTCGACGTCATCCTCCAGGCCGAGCACGGCCCCGGGGGCCGGGCCTGGTTCGTGACCTGGGACGAGGCCGTGGCCGACCGCGTGCTGGCCGAGATCGCGGCCCAGGTGGCCGTCTCGCCCCGGCGCGCCGACATCGAGTCGACCTTCGCCTCCGGTGGCTACCTGGCGCTGGTCGACGGGCCCGAGGCGGCCGCCGAGGTGGCCAACCTGGTCGCCCCCGAGCACCTCGAGGTCATCTGCGCCCCCGAGGCCAGCGATGCCGTGGTGAAGCGGATCCGCCACGCCGGCGCCGTGTTCGTGGGCCCGTGGTCGCCGGCGTCGGTGGGCGACTACGTCGCCGGGCCCAGCCACGTGCTGCCCACCGCCGGCACGGCCCGCTTCGGCTCGGCCCTCACCGTGGCCGACTTCACCAAGGACATCCACGTGGTCACGCTCGACCGCGACGCCCTGGCCGCCGTCGGCCCCCACGTCGCCGTCCTGGCCGAGGCCGAGGGCCTGCCGGCCCACGCCGACTCGGTCCGCC
>DATHEV010000874.1:0-3949 GCA_035318405.1 Iamia sp. | reverse complement strand
CCGGTGGCTACTCGCGTGACTTCTGCGGGACGCCGCAGTACCTGTCGCCCACCAACACCATCCTGGCCGCCTACCCCAAGGGCCTGGCCCTGGCCGACCCGCGTGTCGACCCGGTCACCGGGGCCTCGCTGTCGCCGGCCGTGATCGCCGAGTGCCGCACGCCCGGCAACCCGGCGACGTGCAGCTACTACCGCTACATCCAGGGCACGTCGATGGCCGCCCCCCACGTCGTCGGCGTGGCCGCTCTCATCATCGGCGACCAGGGCTCGCGGGCCCACGGCGGCGGGGTGACCATGGACCCGCGGCGGGTCGAGCGGACCCTCGAGGGCACCGCCACCGACACGCCGTGCCCCGCCCCGGTCTACGACTACCCGGACCAGGACGCGACCTGGACCGCCGCCTGCGTCGGTGACGCCGACTTCAACGGCTGGTACGGCGACGGCATCGTCGATGCCCTGGCCGCCGTCCGCAGCCACCACTAGCCGACCCCCGCCCACGAGGTGCCAGGCACCTCGTGGGCGCAGTCCACGGTGATCGACCCGCGGCGCGATCCCACGAGGTGCCAGGCACCTCGTGGGATCGCGTTCGCGAGAACGCGTTCTAGTGTGGGGCGATGATCCTCCTGGACCCGGATGGCCAGCGGCACGAGCTGGCGGGCGACACGGTCGCCGTCGATGCCGCGGCCCTGGCCGCCGCCACCGGGTGGACCCTCAAGCCCGAGGGGCTGTGCCGGGGCGAGGTGTGCGTCCCCCTGCTCGGGCGCCCGGTCGCACGGGACGACGGGCGGATCGACCTGGCCGAGTGGGCTGCCGCCCTGGGCCTGCCCCTGGCCGTCGACGCCGACCACGCCTCCGCCGCCCTCGCCCACGGCGCCGACGACGGCGCGGCCGGCGTGGGCGACGTCGCCCCGGACCTCGACCTGCCGACCGTCGACGGCGACACGGAGTCGTTCGGCGCCCTGGCCGGGCGCAAGCGGGTGCTGGTCACCTGGGCCTCGTGGTGCGGGTGCCGTCACGAGCTGGCCGCCTGGCAGGCGATCCAGGACGAGCTGGGCGGCGAGGGCCTCTCGATCTTCTCCGTCGCCCTCGACGCCACGCCCGAGGACTCCCGGCCCTGGATCGAGGCGGCCCACCCCGAGTACCCGGTGGTGGTCGACACCGCCCACGTCACCGCCGAGCGCTACGGCATCACCAACGTGCCCAGCGTGGTGTGGGTCGACGAGGACGGCCGGATCGTCAAGCCGCCCACCATCGCCCCCGGCGACGACCAGTTCCGGGACTTCACCCAGATTGACGCCGCCGCCCACCACGACGCCCTGCGCCGCTGGGTGCGCGAGGGCGAGCTCCCGGCCGGAGTGGCCGAGCCCCCTCCCCCGCGGACACCCGACGAGCAGCTGGCCCTGGCCGAGCGCCGGCTGGCCGCCCTCCTCCACGGCGAGGGCCACACCGAGGCCGCCGCCGCCCACCTCCGCCGGGCCGTCGATCTGGCGCCGTGGGACTGGACCATCCGCCGCGGCGGCATCGCCCTCCGCGGCGAGGACCCCTTCCTGGGCGACGAGTTCATCGCCTTCTGGGAGCAGTGGGACGCCGCCGGCCGCCCCGGCTACACCCCCACCGCCTGAGCGGTCACTCGGTGCCTGGCACCGAGTGACCGCCTACCGGACTCGGGTCAGGATCCTCAGGCTGCCGGTGGCGGAGCGCTCCTCGAAGCGGCCGGAGGCGAGGGCCCGGAGGTAGATCTCGTCGTAGGGCGGGCGCCCGCCGTCGGCCGGGTCGGGGAAGACGTCGTGGATCGCCAGCGTCCCGCCGGGCGCCACGTGCGGCGTCCAGCCGGCGAAGTCGGCGCGGGCCGGCTCGACGCCGTGGCCGCCGTCGACGAACAGGAACGCCAGCGGCGTCGTCCACACCGCGGCCACCGCCGGCGACAGGCCGACCATGGCGATCACGACGTCCTCCAGCCCGGCGGCGAAGACCGTCCGCCGGAACACCGGCAGCGTGTCCATGCGGCCCGTGAGCGGGTCGACCAGGTCGGGCTCGTGGTGCTCCCACCCGGCCTGGTTCTCCTCGGAGCCCCGGTGGTGGTCGACGGCCAGCAGCGTCGTCCCGCAGGCGCGGGCGGCGGCGCCGAGCCAGATCGTCGAGCGGCCGCAGTAGGAGCCGACCTCCAGGAACGGGGCCCCCGGAACGGCCGCTCCCGCCTCGATGGCGGCCGCGTGCAGCGCGTCGCCCTCGTCGGCCGGCATGAAGCCTCGCGCCGCCAGGGCCGCCGCCCGCAGGTCGGGGGGAAGGGTGGCGGTCAGATCTCGGTGGCGCCGGCGGCGCGGGCCTCGACGACGGCCTCTTCGATCTCGAAGTCCTCGTCGTACGGGGTGTGGTGGTCCGGGCCGAACATGAGCTTGTCGAGGAAGAGGTACTTGAGCACCCAGAGGACCCCGAAGCCGGCGATGCTGGCGATCAGCACCGCGACCAGGTGGAAGAACGTCTCCTCCTTGGTGTTGTCGGCGGCGAGGGCGACAGCCAGGGTCGACAGGCCCCAGCCGGCCACGGTGAACACCCAGAAGGGGATGACCTCGCGGCGGATCCGGGCCCGACCCGCCTTCCCCCACACCCAGTACTTGTTGGTGAGGAAGGCCGGGATGGACACGAGCATGGTCGACGCCAGGTTCGCCCTCACCGCGTTCCACTCGACGATCTCCACCAGGAAGGCGATCGAGATCTGCGTGAGCGCGACCATGATCAGCGACGTCGATGCGTAGCGGATCATCCGCCGCCCGGACTCCGTGCGGCTGTGCTCCAGGAGGCCTCGGGGGGTGAGGATCACAAGCGGAGCAGGTTAGCGGCGCGCCCCTGCCGGGCCGAAGCCAGAGCCGGCGTCCCGTCGGTCACGCCGGGGGCAGGGCGTTGGCCCGGGCCACCTCGCCGAACCAGGTTGCGCTGGGCTTGGGGGTGCGGGCGAAGGTGGTGCGGTCGACCTCGACCAGGCCGAACCGGGGGTCGTAGCCGAAGGCCCACTCGAAGTTGTCGAGCAGGCTCCAGTACGTGTAGCCGCCGACGTCGATGCCGTCGGCCAGGCAGCGCTGCACCCCCTCGAGGGCGGCGCGCACGTAGCGGATGCGCTGGTCGTCCTCCTCGGTGGCGATGCCGTTCTCGGTGACGACGAGCGGCACCCGCCCACCCGACACCTCCCAGGCCCGGCGGAGGCTGGCCTCGAGCGCCTGGGGCCAGTACTCGTACCCCATGACCAGGGTCTCGACGCCGGGCTCGCCGCCGATCATGCCGTCGGGGCCGTAGCGGTAGCGGGAGTAGGCCTGGACGCCCAGGAAGTCGTCGCCGTCGACGGCCTCGAGGAAGCGGTCCTCCATGCGGGCCCGGTTGCGCTCCATCCGCCGCTGCGCCTTCTCGCGGTCCTCGTCGGTGTCGCCCACCGCTGTCCAGTCGGCCATGGCCAGGGTCAGCCCGACGGGGGTGGTGCCCAGCTCGCTGCGGAGGGCCTCGACCGATCGGCGGTGGGCGACGACGAAGCGGTCGAGCACGTCCTCGGCGCGGGCCGGGTCGGACACCCCGGGCGGGAAGGCGTTGAGCAGGTAGCCCATCACCCCGACGATGTTGGGCTCGTTGATGGTGCACGCCCGGGCGATGCGGTCGGCGCCGAGGTGGGCGGCGGCGCGGGCGCAGAAGTCGGCGAAGCGATCGACGGTCTCATCGCTCTCCCAGCCGCCCTGGTCGGCGACCCACCGGGGCGTCGTGAAGTGGTGGAACGTGACGACCGGGTCGAGGCCGCGGGCGATCAGGCCGTCGCACTGGCGGGCGTAGCGGTCCAGGGAGGCGGTCGACCAGACGTCCTCCTCGGGCTGGATCCGGCTCCACTCGAGCGAGAAGCGGTACGACCCCAGCCCCATGTCGGCCACCACGTCGGCGTCGACCTCCCAGCGGTGCCACGAGTCGCAGGC
>DATHEV010000873.1:0-2745 GCA_035318405.1 Iamia sp. | reverse complement strand
CGGATCCGCGGCCGGACGGTCGGAGGACTGGAAGCTCGGGTTCGTCGGTTCGCGCGACCGGGCCAGCGGCGCGTTGCACCTCCCGCCCGCGCGCGTCTCGATGGACGGTGGCGCGCTCGACGACATGGAAGCGGCGCCGATGGCCGACGTCCCGGCGACGATCGTCACGTTCACGATCGACAAGCTCGCGTACTCCCCGAGCCCGCCGATCGTCTTCGCGGTCGTCGACTTCGACGGTGGCGGGCGGCTGCCGGTCGAGCTGACCGACTGCGATGCCGCCGAGATCGCCATCGGCGTCCGGGTCGAGATGACCTTCCGCCGGCTGTTCACCGCCGACGGCATCGCCAACTACTTCTGGAAGGCCCGTCCGCTACGGGCCGCCGACGGGTCCGTCGTCGTGGCCACCGCCGCCGACCGGGCCAGCTGAGGAGCGCAGTCGATATGGGATCGCACGGCATCAGGGACCGGGTCGCCATCGTCGGCATGGGCTGCACGCCCTTCGCCGAGCACTACGACAAGGGCCTCGACGACCTGATCGTCGAGGCCACCACCGAGGCCCTCGACGCGGCCGGCATCGAGCGGGCCGACGCCGACGCCTGGTGGGTCGGCACGGCCCAGTCGGGCATGAGCGGCATGGTGCTGTCGAAGCCCCTCCAGCTCGAGGGCGTGCCCGTGACCCGGGTCGAGAACATGTGCGCCACCGGGTCCGAGGCCCTGCGCGCCGCCTCGTACGCGGTGGCGTCCGGGGCCTACGACCTCGCCGTCGCCGTCGGCGTGGAGAAGGTCAAGGACTCCGGCTACCAGGGCCTCAACGCCTTCCCCATCCCCACCGACGGCACCAACCGCACGCTCACGGCGGCGGCGATGTTCTCGATGGTGCTGCCCGCCTACGCCGAGCGCTACGGCGTCGAGCCCGACCAGCTCCGGCGGGTCGCGGCCCGCATCGCCAGCAAGAACCACAGCAACGGGGCCAAGAACCCCAAGGCCCAGTTCCGCAAGGAGATGTCGGTCGACGCGATCTGCGCCATGCCGGCGGTGGCCGGCCAGCTCGGCGTGTTCGACTGCGCCGGCGTGGCCGACGGGGCCGCCGCCGTCGTCGTGTGCCGGGCCGAGGACGCCCACCGCTACACCGACACGCCGCTGTACGTGAAGGCGCTGTCGCTGGTGGCCGGGAACGGCTCGGGCCTCATCGATCCGACCTACGACTACACGACGTTCCCCGAGATCGAGGCGGCCGGCGCCGACGCCTACCGCCAGGCCGGCATCACCGATCCCCGGGCCGAGCTGGCCCTGGCCGAGGTGCACGACTGCTTCACGCCCACCGAGCTGGTGCTGATGGAGGACCTGGGCTTCTCGGCCCGGGGCCAGGCCTGGAAGGACTGCGAGGCCGGCGTCTTCGACCTCGACGGCGAGCTGCCGGTCAACCCCGACGGCGGGCTCAAGTCGTTCGGCCACCCGGTCGGCGCCAGCGGCCTGCGGATGATGTACGAGGCCTGGCTCCAGCTCCGGTCCCAGGCCCCGCCCGAGCGCCAGGTGGCGACGGTGGCGCAAGGTCGCACCCTCGCCCTCACCCACAACCTGGGCGGCTACCCGGGCGAGATGGTCAGCTTCGTCGGCATCGTCGGCACCCAGCTGTCAGACTGAGGCAAGGACCACGAGGTGCCTGGCACCTCGTGGTCGCTTTGCTCTACAGGCCGTAGCGGGAGCGCTGGTCCTCGGGGACGAGGTCGACCTCGGTGGGGTGGTCGCCGATGTACTGGGCGACGTACCAGCAGCTCGGGATCACACCCAGGCCCTGCGCCCGGGCATCGTCGAGCGCCCGACGGACCAGCTCGGCGGCGAGGCCCCGCCCCCGGTACCGCCGGTCGACGACCGTGTGGGGCAGCACCATCACCCCGTCGCGCACGGTCCGATCGGCGAACCCGGCCAGCTCACCGTCGACCCGCACCTCGTACCGCCCCGCCCGCTCCTCATCCGTCACATCGATGCTCATGGGTGCACCCTGGCCCAGGATCAGAGGCCGAAGCGGGTGGGGTCGTCGACGAGGTCCTGGTAGTCGTCGTGCTTCTGGAGCCAGCTCTTGACGTAGGGGCAGAAGGGGTGGATCAGGCGGCCCTGGGACCGGATGTCGTCGAGGGCGCCGCGCACGAGCTGGCTGGCGAGGCCCCGGCCCTCGTACTCGTCCTCGACGACGGTGTGGGGCATGGCGAGGACGCCGTCGTCCTCCCTGACCTCGGTGAAGCCGGCCACGACGCCGTCGACGACGATCTCGTAGCGGCCGTCGGCCCGGCGAACCTCGGTGGTCATGGCTCCTCCATGAGGACGTTGTCGAGCGCCGCCATCGACGCGGGGATGGGTATGTCCTCGCGCTCCTCCTCGGCGATCGAGTCGAGCAGGGCGGAGAGGAAGACGGTGACGCACGTGCCGACCACCGAGCCGCCGACGCCGTACAGCTCGTAGCCGATGACGAAGGAGATCACGATGACGGCGGCGCCGGGGTGGGCCGCGCCCCGGGTGGCCCGGCGCAGCACCACGGCGTGGACGATCTGTAGGGCGATGGCCCCGAGGCCGAGGGCGATGCCGGTCGAGGGCGAGATGAGGCCGCCGGCGAGGAGGGCGGCGGGCAGGGTCGCCAGGGCGATGCCGATCGACGGGACGAGCGTGCCGACCCCGACGACGAGCGCCAGCGGCGTCGGTGCCGGCAGGTCGATCAGGCGGAACACGGCGAAGGCCAGGAAGCCGGTC
>DATHEV010000872.1:0-3927 GCA_035318405.1 Iamia sp. | reverse complement strand
GGGCCTCGGCCAGCAGCAGGGCCCCGAAGCCGCCCATCGACCAACCCCAGGCCGCCTGGCGATCGAGGTCGAAGCCCCGGTCCGCCAGCCAGGCCGGCACCTCCTCGATCAGCATGCGCTGGGGATCGTCGAGGTCGTCGGGCCCCGACGAGCGCCAGAGCTTCCGCCCACCGTCCACCCCGACGAGCACGAAGGGGGGCACGCCGTCGCGCACGGCGGCGGTGAGGAAGCGCCCGAATCCGAAGCCCTCGTAGTCGGCCGTGGTCGCCGAGGCGCCGTGCAGGACGAGACAGACGGGCAGCCCCTCGCCCGCGCCGTGGCCCTCGGGGACGGCGGTGAACAGGCCGACCGGGGTCCCGCGGGCCTCGCTCTGGCGCCGCTCGAGCCGGACATCACCGGCGGGCACGTCCGGGATGGTGCCGTCGGGCCCGGTGTCGGCGAAGCGGCGCTTGACCTGCTCGGTGCCCGGCACCCAGTCCTCGGCGTAGGCCAGGCCGGCCAGCCCGAGGCCGGCCACGCCCGCCCCGGCCCCGGCCAGGAAGCGACGGCGGCTCAGCACCGAAGGATGCTGGCAGAGCGCCGGAGGCGGAGGCGGGACCGTCGGGGATTGGGGCACGCCGGGGGTGGGCACCCCCCGACGGAGGGTGGCGGACAGGCGTAGGGTGCCAGCCCTCGGGGGGGACCAGGAGGCAGGGGCGCATGCGGGCACGCATCATGGTGATCGTCGGGGCGCTGGTCGCCACCACCCTCGGCCTGGCTGCGCCGAGTCCACCCGCCGGGGCCGCGGTCGTCGTGACGTCGACGGGCACCAGCGTGCTGGCCGTGATCACCGGGGCCGGCGGCGGGATCGACGTCACCTGCGTGGGCGGCGGCATCCGCGTCGCCGGCACGGCCGCCACGCCACCGGTGGCCTGTGGCTCGGTCACGTCCCTGCTCATCCGGGGCGACGACGGCGGGCAGGTGGTCGACGGCTCCGGGGCGGGCGCCGCCGTCTTCTCCTCCCTCACCCTCGTCACCTACGACACCCGAGGCGGCCAGGACCTCGTCTTCGGCTCGTCACGACCGGACCTGGTGCTGACCGGCACCGGGAACGACCAGGTGTTCCTCGACACCGTCGGGGCCGACGACAGCTCGATCAGCCTGGGCGGCAACGCCGGCGACTCGGTCACGCTCGAGGCCACCGCCGGCGCCGACACCGTCGACCTCGACACCACGTCGGGCACCCGGACGCTGGCCACGTCGGGGGCGTGGACCGCGGCGCTGTTCGGCGCCCCGTTCGTCGCCGTGGCCGCCGGCGACGGGAACGACACGGTGGACGGGACCGGGCTCACGGCCAGCACGAACATCATCGGCACCTCGTTCCAAGGCGGTCAGGGCGACGACACCCTGCGGGCGGGCACGCCCGTGGCCACGCTCCTGGGCGGGGCCGGGTTCAACCACATCCACGGCGGGCCGGCCGCCGACATCGTCATCTCCGAGAGCCGCACCGACGCCATCGACGGCAACGAAGGCGTCGACCAGTTCCGCGATGTCGGCGAGGGCTGGGTCGGCGGCCGCACCTACGACAACGGCACCCCCGACGACGACTGGCAGCTCTTCGTCGCCGGCGACGCCGCCATCCGCTCCGTGCCCTCGGTGTCGGGGCTGGCGGTGGTGTCCTCCAACCTGGCCCGGACGGGCAGCCAGATCCTCTCGCCCAACATCGGCGAGATCGCCTACAGCACCCACGGGGCGGGGGCGCCACCGGATCGCGTCGTCCTCGACCTCCGGCCGCTGACGTCGCAGTCGCAGCGGGTGCAGTTCACGACGGCCCAGACGGTCGTCGACCTCGTCGTCCCCACGGGGACCTGGACGACCACCAGCGGCGTCACCACCTTCTCCGCCGGCTACCAGCCCGTCATCGTCTCCGGCGCCACGCTCAACGTGCGGGGGCCGTACACCGACCCCGAGGAGCGGTGGGCCCACCGGATGCTGCGCGACCTCGAGATGCGCATCCCGACCCCCTCCGAGCGGGCCCTGTACCGCGGCCAGGTCGAGGGCGGCACGCGGACCCGGGCCCAGATCGTGGCCAGCATCACCGACGCCGACGTCTACCGGGGCATCACCGTCGACCGGGCCTTCGTCGACGTCCTGCGCCGCGGCACCGACCTCGGCGGCCGGGCCTACTGGATCGAGCGGCTGCGCGACGGCCTCGTGACCCGACGGTTGCGGGCCAACCTCTACGGCTCACCGGAGTACGTCACCGAGCAGGGAGGCGGCACCGACCCCGGTTACGTCGCCGCCGCCTACCGCGCCATCCTCGGGCGCACGGCGGCCCCCTCCGAGATCGCCTACTGGGTCGACCAGATCGTCGAGGTCGGCCTGCCGCGCGGCACCGTCGCCGACCGCTTCCTCAACACCCCCGAGGCCCGCGGCGTCGTGATCCGCGACCTGTTCCTGCGGTTCGCCTTCCGCGAGCCCACCGCCGGCGAGCTGTCGACGTGGAACACCGCCCTCGGGTCGTCGTCGACCGACGGCGAGGTCGCCCTGGTGCGCATGCTCGCCGCCAGCACCGACTACTTCGAGCGCGGCGCCTGACCGGGGGTGGGCACCCGGTGACGCGAAGCGATCGACGCGCCTAGCATCCGGGTCGACACCTGGCCGGGCGGCCACATGGAGGTGCACCATGCGCACGCGCGCGATCATCCTCGTCGGGACGTTGGCGGCGGGGGCCGCCTGGGCGGTCGGGCCCCCACCACCGGCCGGGGCCGCGGTGGTGGTGACGTCGTCGGGCACCACCCTCACGGCCACCGTCACCGGCCCCTCGGCCACCATCGGCGTGTCGTGCGTGTCGGGCCAGGTCCGGGTGCTCAACGTCCCGGCCACCCCCTCGCTGGCGTGCAGCGCCATCACCAGCGCCACCCTCAACGGCGACGGCGAATCCCAGTTCTTCGGCGCGCCGTACCCCTTCGCCAGCTTCCCCGCCCTGACCACGGTCACGGTCAACGCCTTCGGCGGCAACGACCAGATCGAGGGGTCGACCAAGCGGGACGTGGTGAACGGGGGCACCGGCAACGACCGGGTCACGATCCCCCGCTCGGGGGCCGACGACACCATCGGCCTCGGCGGCCAATCCGGCGACACGGTCGTCGTCCAGGGCACCAGCGGGGGCGACGGCATCGCCGTCTCCACCAGCTCGCCGACCACGCAGACCCGGATCTACAGCAACCCGTGGGAGGCCATCGTCACCACCACGGGGACCATCTCGGTCTCGGGCGGGGCGAGCAACGACATCCTCGTCGCCAGCGGCCTCACCGCCGCCAGCACCCTGAACCGCGTCGAGCTGCGGGGCGACGATGGCAACGACACCCTCGTCGCCGGCGCCGTCCCCGCGACGCTGGCGGGCGGCACCGGCTCCAACATCCTCACGGGCGGCGCCGAACCCGACGCCATCTTCTCCTCCTCCCCCACCGACACGATCCGCGGCAACGGCGGCACCGACGGCATCAGCGACTTCGGAGACGGCCGCGTCGGGCGCACCATCAACACCACCGGCACCGGCGCATCCCCCGACAACTGGCAGGCCGACGTGCGGGGCGACGTCGCCGTGCGCACGCGCTCGGTCGATGGCGCCGCCTCCATCACGGTGGCCCTGGCCCGGACCGGCCATCAGGACCTCGATGACGGCGTGGGCAACGTCATCTACGCCCTCGCCCAGAGCGGGCAGCCGGTCGATCGCGCCGTGCTCGATCTGGAGCCGCTGGGCAACCAGCGCCAGCAGGTCACCGGTGACAGCTCGACCTTCGTCGACATCGTCGTCCCCACCGGGTCGTGGAGCATCGCCGGCGGCGTGGTGAGCTTCACGGCTCCCTACCAGGACATCGACGTCGACGGCACCACCCAGATCCTCGTACGGGCGCCGTACACCGACGCCAACGTCCGCTTCGC
>DATHEV010000871.1:0-6547 GCA_035318405.1 Iamia sp. | reverse complement strand
GTGGCGTCGTACCGCACGTAGTCGAAGGTGTAGGTGCCGAGCGCCGCCGGGGCGCGGTACCTCGGGGCGCAGCCGGTCCCGCCCTCGAAGGAACCACCGGTGGGCGGGAAGCCGTAGCAGCTGGTCGAGTCCCCATCGGGGTCCGAGCCGCCGAGGGTGATCGTCGTGAGGGACGAGGGAGCGACGGTGAGCGCCTGGTCCTCCGCCGTCGGCGCCCGGTTGGCGGGCTGGGGGAGGACGAAGGTGACGGTGGACGGGGCGCTGACCGCGCCCTGACCGTCCCGCACGCGGTAGGACAGCGTGTCGCGGCCCTGGGCGGTCATCCCGGCGGTGTAGGTGCGGGCGCAGCCGCTGCCGGCGAGGGAGCCCTGCGTCGGGCCCGACAGGATCTCGCACGTCAGCGGGAGGTCGCCGTCGGGATCGCTGGCGGCGAGGGTGAACGAGCGGGCGACGCCCCGCTGGACGTCGTACGTCGCGCCGGCCCCGGTGGGCACCTGGTTGCGGATCCATGTGACGCTGACCGAGCCGGAGCAGCCCAGGCCGCCCGAGGCGCCGCCCGCCCCTGCGGGCGTCGACCCGGGTCCGAAGATCGTGCCCGAACACCCGCCGGTGCTGGTGGCCATGGCAGCGAAGGTGGGCTGGAGGACGGAGCTGCGCGCCCACGACGCCCCGGCACCGCCGCCGCCGGCGCCGCCGTCGGTGAAGCACAGGGGCTCGGCATCGCGCCCCCCACCGCCACCACCGCCGCCGGTGTAGCCGCCGCCACCGCCGCCACCGCCGACACCGACCCCTTCGCCCCGGGATCCGGCACCGCCCGAACCGCTGGGGCCGGGGTCGACCGGCGGGGTCGTCGACATCGGCGACCCCGGGCTCGCCCCGAAGCCGTCGCCGCCGGGCGCACCCCCCTGGTCATCGATGGTGGTGGTCGTGGGACCGTAGGTCGGGCCCTGACCGCCACCACCGCCGCCACCGCCGCCGTCACCCCGCGGGGCGTTCGAGAACACGCTGGCCCGAGCCCCGCGGCCGCCACCACGGGCCGTGCCGCCGTGCGCAGGCCGCAGCGACCCCAGGTTGGCGATCCCTCCTGACCCGCCGTTGGCGGGGCTGCAGGAGAAGAAGCCGTTCCTGGCGCCGCCACCACCGCCACCACCGCCGGAGGCGATGGAGACCATGGTTCCGCCGGCGCAGCTGGCGGTCCCGGTGCCGAGGCAGAGGCCCGTCGAACCGCCCCCGCCACCGGCCCGGGGCCCGCTGGCCCAGCCGCCACGGCTCCACCCGCCCGCCAAGAGGTTGGGCGTCTGCGTCCCGCCGCAACCGACGCGAGCCCAGAGGACCTGACCCGGGGTCACCGGCACCTTCCCGGTCACCACGCCTCCACCGCCGCCGACGCCACCGGAGCCGACATCGGGCCGGCCACCGCCACCGCCGCCGCCGACGATGGTGAACTGCGCGGCGACGACGTCGGATGGCGCCAGGGCCGCGCCCCACGACGAGCCGTTCGCCGACGGCGACGCGACACATGCCAGCCCGGTGAAGGTGGCCGGCTGGTTGGACAGGGCCGCCACCGGAGGTGCACCGGTGAGCCCGACCAGCACCCCGGAGAGCGCCACCACGATGGCGACCACAGCTCGCTCGATCCTCATGTCCCGCTCCCGTCCCGCCCGGGTCCGCTACGCCTGCGCCAGCGTGGCGTCGAGCGTGAGGTCGGCTCCTGGTTCCACCTCGATCACGTCGGCGTCGGCCTTCCGGGGCTGGTCGAGGTTGTACTCCGTGCGGTGCCCGGGGGCGGTGAACAGCACCGTGTAGTCGCCGCCGGAGAGACCGGTGGCGGTGTAGACGCCGGCGCCGTCGGCGACGGAGGTCCTCACGGCGGCGCCGTTGCGGTACAGGGTGACCTTCGCCCCCGCCAGGGGGGTGGTGCCCCCGGGCCCGCCGGTGACGGTGCCGGCGATGCTCGCCGTCCTCGTCAGCTCGGCGTCGGCGGTGAGGGCGCCACCGGCCGTCATGGTCACGGCGGCCGCCGAGCCGATGACCTGGGCTCCACCGAACCACACCAGCTCGTGGGCGCCGGTGGGGTCCCGGAACACGAGCTTGTACTGGCCGACCGCGAGTCCCTTGATGGCGTACTCGCCCTCGGTGTCGGTCTTGCCCGCCTTCACGTAGGCGCCGCTGGTGGCGTTGTAGGCCTGCACCGTCACCAGCGGCACCGGGCCCTCGCTGTCGACGATCGTCCCGCCGATGGTGTTCGGCGGTGGCAGCGCGAACGACGCCGATGCGGTCGCACCGGTCGCCACCGCGATGGCCTCGGCCTCGGCCCGGACCGTTTGGTTCCCCGACCACTTCGCCAGCAGGGCGCCGCTGGGGTCGGTGACCGAGACGTAGTAGCTGCCGGCCGGCAGGCCCCGCAGCGCGGTCGATCCGGACACGCCGGAGACCGACCGGAAGGCCGAGGCGCCCACCGGGCCCGAGTTGTACAGGGCGACGGTGTAGGTGCCCGGGTTGTCGATGCCCACGTCGATCTGGGCGCCCGGGGCCAGCCCGGCGTCGGCGGTGATCTCGTCCCCCGGGCCCACGGTGATGCTCGTCGAGGTCGAGCGCAGCAGGGAGTCGTCGTACCACTCGTCGACGACGTCCTGGTCGGGGTCTCGGAAGATCACCCGGTAGGTGCCGGCGGGGATCGAGGCCCCGATGTCGTAGGCGCCCGATGCGTCGGTGATGGCCGACGATGCCGTGAAGCCGACGCCGTCCTCGTAGAGGCGCACGGTGATGCCGGCCAGGCCGTCACCGGTCTCGTCCGAGGTGACCTCGCCGTGCACCCCGGGCCAGGTGACGGTGATGTCCACCGTCGCCGCGAACGACACATGGCCGTTCGGATCGGTGACCGTGTAGCTGAACGACACCTCCGCGTCGCTGCCGGGCGCCGGGATGAAGGTCAGGTTCGGGGCCGAGCCGGAGAGCGAGCCGCTCGACGGCGTGCCCACCTGGTAGGTCAGCGCGCCGGCCTCGGGATCGGAGCCCGCCAGCGTCACCGCCACCGAGGTGTTCACGGTGGTCGCGACCGAGACGGCCCCTGCCGTCGGGCGCAGGTTCACCGTCGTCGGGTCGGTGGCGGTGTTGTTGGCGGCGCTGTGGTCGGGGCTGGCCGAGACCGTGGCCGTGTTCGTCCCGGACGAGGCCCCGTCGGCGATGGCGACGTCGATGGTGAAGCTCTCGCTGGCCGAGGCGGCCAGCGCCGTGCTGCGCGTGCAGGTCACCTGCGTCCCGCCCGGACCCGGGGTGCAGGTGAACCCGGAGGATCCGACCGAGGCCGAGAGGAAGGTCATGCCCGCCGGCAGGTCGTCGACCACCGTGATCGTCCCCGCCGTGGAGGCGTTGCCCTCGTTCGAGACACCGATCGTGTAGGTCCCCTGCGTCCCGTCGTCGAACACGCCCACGTGCGACTTGGTGATCGCCACGTCCGGCGACTGCACGTTCACCGTGATGGTGGCCGAGGCCGAGGTGCCCCCGAAGGCGTCCGACCGGGTGTAGGTGAAGGTGTAGGTGCCCAGGGTGCTGGGCGCGGTGTACGTCGGCGAGCACGACGACGCCGAGGACAGCGAACCCCCCGACGGTGTGCTCGACGCACACGTGGTGGTGTCGCCGTCGGGATCGGACCCTCCGAGGGTGATCTCCGTCGAGGACAGCCCGGCGACGGTCACCGACTGGGCGGCCGAGGTCGGGGCCCGGTTGGTGACGTCGAGGCCGACCGTGTAGGTCGTCGCGCTCTGGGCGCCGACGGAGTCGGTCACGCGGTAGGTGAACGAGTCGGCCCCGCCGGTGTTGGCGCTGGCCGTGTAGGTCGCCGTGCAGCCGGTCGACGGTGCCCCGCCGGAGAGCGTCACCCCGCCCTTCCCGGGGCCGGTGACGACCGAGCAGGTGCGGCTGTCTCCGTCGGTGTCGGCGTTGGCGAGCGGGATGACGAGCCCCACCCCCTTGGTGGCGGTGAGACCGCTCTGCCCGGCGCCGGTCGGGAGCGCGTTGCCGATGGTGAAGGTGATCGTGTAGATCCCGCTCGCCAGGCCCCGGGAGTCCCGCACCAGGTACTTCAGCTCGTCGCTGCCGGTGTTGTCGGCCGAGGCCGTGTAGGTCAGGGCGCAGCCCGAGCCGCCCACGACGCCCTTCGTCGGGTTCGTGGTGATCTCGCAGGTGAGGGGCGTGTCGCCATCGTCGTTGTTCGTCAGGTTGACCGCCTGGGCCACGCCCTTGGTGACGCTGAAGCTCGCGTTGGCGCCCGTGGGCGCGTCGTTGACGACCCAGGTGATCGTGGCGATGCCGGCCTCGCCGGCGTAGCCGTGGTTGTTGGTGGGGGCGTTCTGGCCACCGAGGCCCGGGGTCGAGCGGGTGCCGCACTGCTCGCGGATGCGGCCACAGGCCGTGCTGCGGGCCGTCGAGCTGGTGTAGCCGGGGCTGCCCGAGGCGGCGTAGGACGAGCCACCACCGCCGGCGCCGCCGGCCTCGCTCAAGGTGCCGTTGCCACCGCCGGCGCCGCCGCCGCCGAAGTAGCCGCCGCCGCCACCACCACCGGCGACGCAACCGCTGTTGCCGCCGCCCAGGCCGCCGTTGCGGCCGCTGCCGAAGGCGCCGTTGCACCCACCACCACCGTTGGCGCCAGGACCGGCCTGGGTGGCGCCACCACCGCCACCACCGGTGCCGCTGGCCGACCCGCCGTTGGTGCCGGTGATCCCGTTGGCGTTGGTCACTGCGGAGGAGCCGCCGGTGCCGCCGGTCGGGTTCTGGCCGGCGCAGCAGCGCCAGGTGGCGCCACCACCGCCACCACCGCCCGCCACGGCCAGGATCGTGCTGCACGTGTTGTTGCCGATGCAGAGGGCGGTCGCCCCGCCGCCGGCCCCGCTGTGACCGTCGGTCCCACCACCGCCGCCCCAGCCGAAGGCCGACTGCCCCGCCTGGCCGGTTCCGCTGGCCTGCGGTCCGGCGCCACCACCGCACCCGACGGTGAGGGACAGGATCTGGTTGCCGCTCAGCCCGCTGAGCGTCGTGCTCACCGTGGCACCGCCACCGCCGGGGCCGGAGGAGCCACCGCCCGAGTCGGCGCCGCCACCGCCACCACCGCCGCCGGTGAGGCTGACGACGGCGCCGATCGTGTTGGCGGGCGTGGTGTAGGTCGTCCAGGCGTTGCCGCAGCCGGGCGCCGTGGCCGTCGTGACGGCGGTGACGTTGGTGCGGGCGCTGGCCACGGGGGCCCGGACCGACGACACGCCGACGGCGAGGGTCAGCCCGAGCGCCAGGCTCGCGAGCACGGCGAGAAAACGCCGCGCTGGCGCGGCCGGATGGATCGTAGGCATCAGGTTCCCCCCTGGGTGAGCCGCACTCCCTGGTGCGACGCACGACACTGTACCCGCACGCTTCGTGCCGGTGCCAGACCACATCTCACCGAGAGTGTTCGCTCGCGGCGCAGCACCGGGTCCGGGAGCCGACCCGGACCCGGCGAGCTCAGGTGGGGGTGAGGGTGGCGGAGATGGTCGTCACGTCGCCGTAGTCGACCACGACGACATCGGCGTCGGCCTTGCGGGGCCGGTCGAGGTTGTACTCGGTACGGTGCCCGGCGCCGGTGAACAGGACGGTGTAGCCGCCGGGGGCGAGACCGGTGGCGCTGTAGGAGCCGGACAGGTCGGTGACGTAGGTCTTCACCGCAGCACCGTTCCGGTAGAGGGTGACCTTGGCCCCGACCAGCGGGGTGGTGCCCTCAGCGCCACCGGTGACGGTGCCGTTGACGATCGCGGCCACCGGGAGCTCGGCGTCGGCGGTCTGGGCGCCGCCGTTGGTCATGGGCACCGGGGTGGCCTGGCCGATGACCTCGCTACCCCCGAACCACATCACCGGGTGGGTCCCGCTCGAGTTGCGGAACACGAGCTTGTAGGAGCCCGGGGCCAGGTCCTTGATGGCGTACTCGCCGCCGGTGTCCGTCTTGGCCGCCTTGACGTAGACGCCGCTGCTGGCGTTGTAGGCCTGCACCGTCACCAACGGCACCGGCCCCACCGCATCGATGATGGTCCCACCGATGGTGTTGCGGGTCACCAGGCTGAACGGCGCCGTCGCCGTGGCGCCGGTGGCCACGGCGATGCCGACGGCCTGGGCCCGGTCGGTCTGGTTGCCCGACCACTCCGCCGCCAGGCCCCCGGCCGGGTCGGTGACCCCGACGTAGTAGGTGCCCGCCGGCAGGCCCCGCAGCGTCGTGGCGCCCCCGACGCCCGGCACCGACCGGTACGCGGACGCCCCCGAGGGCGCGGAGTTGTAGAGCGCCACGGTGTAGGTACCGGGGTTGGAGATCGTCACGTCGATCTCGGCCCCGGTCGCCAGGCCGGCATCGAGGGCGACCTCGTCACCGGGGGCGAAGGTGATCGGCGTCGAGGCCGAGCGCACCAGCGAATCGGCATGCCACCCGTCGACGTAGTCCTGGCCCGGGTCCCGGAAGATCACCCGGTAGGTCCCCGCCGGGATCGCCGGGCCCAGGTCGTAGCCACCCGACGCATTCGTCGTGGCCGAGCTG
>DATHEV010000870.1:0-2179 GCA_035318405.1 Iamia sp. | reverse complement strand
CCGGCCCGCCCCCGGCGCCGCCGACGGACGATCCCGGCCACGTCGGCGGCGGTCCCGACGCCCTCCCGCCCCTCCCCCCGTCGAACACCCCCTGACGCCGCCTCTGTTCTGAGCCAGGAGGGGGCCACCCACGGTCCGCTCCCTGCCTCAGAACCGAGCCGCCCCGACCTCGCCCCGTTCTGAGCCAGGACACGACCACCCACGGTCCGCTCCTGGCTCAGAACCGCTCCGACCCAGCCCTCATCCCGTTCTGAGGCAGGAAGCGGCCGCGGATGGCCCACGCCTGGCTCAGAACGGGTCAGGGGTCGGTCAGGTCGAGGCCGATGGGGCAGTGGTCGCTGCCGCGGACGTGCTGGAGGGCCCAGGCCCGCTGGAGGCGGGGCCGGAGCCGGCGGGAGGCCAGCCAGTGGTCGATGCGCCAGCCGACGTCACGGTCGCGGGCACCGGGCAGGTTCGACCACCAGGTCCAGTCCCGGCCGTCGGGGTTGAGGTGCCGGTAGGCGTCGACGAAGCCGGCGGCCAGATGGCCCTGGAAGGCCGAGCGCTCCTCGTCGGTGCACCCGCTCTTGCCCTTGTTGGGGGTGGGCCGGGCCAGGTCGTCACGGCTCGGGGCCACGTTGAGGTCGCCCCCCAGCACCACGGGCCGAGCCCGGGACCGGGTGCGCAGGTGACGGGTGAGGGCGGCGTCGAAGGCCATCCGGTCGGGCAGCCGGCTGAGGTCCCGGCGGGGGTTCGTGCCGTAGGCGCTGACGACGGTGAGCCCCGGCAGGTCGACCGTCAGCACCCGCCCCTCGGGGTCGCGGAGCGTGCGCCCCAGCCCCTCACGTGATGCCAGGATCGGCAGCCGGCTGAACACCGCCGTGCCCGAGTAGCCGGGCCGGTCGGCGACGTCGTAGACCCGCTCGTAGCCGTCGAGGAACCCCAGCCCCGGCGGTTCGACCTGCACCCGCGTCTCCTGGAGCAGCAGCACGTCCGGCCGCTCCTCGTCCACCAGGGACTCGAGCGCGCCCTTGGCGATGACCGAGCGCAACCCGTTGCAGTTCCAGCTGATCAGCCTCAGGCTCTACAGCCCCAGCTCGCGCACGATGTCGACCATGTGGGAGCCGGCTTCGGTGGGGTTCTGGCCGATGCGGACGCCGGCGGCCTCTAGGGCCTCGATCTTGGCCTTGGCCGTGCCCTTGCCACCCGAGACGATGGCGCCGGCGTGGCCCATCTTCTTGCCGGGGGGCGCGGTGACGCCGGCGACGTAGGCGGAGATGGGCTTCGACATCGACGAGGCGATGAACTCGGCGGCCTCCTCCTCGGCCGACCCGCCGATCTCGCCGATCATCATGACGGCCTTGGTCTCGGGATCGGCCTCGAAGGCCTCGAGGCAGTCGATGAACGACGTGCCGGGGACCGGGTCGCCACCGATGCCGACGCAGGTGGTGACGCCGATGTCGGCCAGCTTGAGCTCGTAGAGGGCCTGGTAGGTCAGCGTGCCCGAGCGGGACACGATGCCGACCGGGCCGCCAGCCTTGGCGATCTCGCCGGCGGTGATGCCGATGTTGGCCTTGCCGGGGCTGATGAGGCCGGGGCAGTTGGGCCCGAGGATCCGGGTGCCGGGGAAGTCCCGGGTCACCTTGTTGAAGAACCAGGCCTCGTCCTGGGCGGGGACGCCCTCGGTGATGACGACGACCAGCTCCATGCCGGCCTCGGCCGCCTCCATCACCGCCGACCGCACTCCGGCCGCCGGGATGAAGACGCACGACACGGTGGCGCCGGTCTCGGCCTTGGCGTCGGCGACGCTGGCGAAGATGGGGATGCCATCGACGTCGGTGCCGGCCTTCTTGGGGTTGGTGCCGGCCACGACCTGGGTGCCGTAGTCGCGGTTGCGGAGGCCGTAGAAGCGGCCCTGGGAGCCGGTCAGGCCCTGGTAGACGACCTTTGTCGTCTCGTCCACGAAGATGCTCACTGGTGCGCCGTCCCTTCGGTACGCGTGGTCGGCCCGGTCGCCACTGGCGGGCACCAGTGAGCACCGACGGCTTCGCCGCCGGGAGTAGAGCCGTACCTTCTGGTTCCCTCGCTGCGCTCGCTCACTGGTGCGCCGTCCCTTCGGTACGCGTGGTCAGCCCGGTCGCCACTGGCGGGCACCAGTGAGCACCGACGGCTTCGCCGCCGGGAGTAGAGCCGTACCTTC
>DATHEV010000869.1:0-5054 GCA_035318405.1 Iamia sp. | reverse complement strand
AGACGAAGGTCGTTCGCCTGGCCCCAGATGAAGGCGTGGGGGTCGAGGAGGTGGCTCACTCGGGATCAGGCGGGAAGACCGGCCCGTCCTCGAACTCACGGACGAGCCACTCCGGCGTCTCGTCGACGTCGTCCGGGATCCGGACCCTGCCCTTCCACAGGCCGAGCTTGCGGGGCTGCTGGCTTTGCTCGGGCGCGACCAGCCGGGCGACGGGGCGGCCGGCTCGGGTGATGGTGATCTCCTCGCCGGCCTCGACGCGGGCGACGAGGCGGGAGAGGTGGGTCTTGGCCTCGTACAGGTCGACCGTGGTCATTGGTCCAATGTGCCCGACCAAGTCGGACGAGGGCGACCGGTTACCAGCCGGCGGTGCGGAGGCGGGTCAGGTCGGCGAGGGCGGCGGCCTGGAGGTCGTCGTCGCTGCGGGCGGACCACTCCCGGGCCGCTGATCCACCGATGAAGGCGAGGAGGACGGGCTCTCCGGTGGCGGGGAGGAGGTTGCACCACTCGAAGGGACCGTCGACGGTCGACCAGACCTCGGCCTCGTCGCGCCACCACGGGTCGTCCCAGCGCAGCCAGACCTTGTCGAGCAGCCCGGTCCCGAGGCCGGCGATGGCCTCGCGGTGGGTGTCGGGCAGCGGTGGGGTGAACCGGATGCGGTCGGCGGCCAGGACGGCGAGCGGCACCGTGACCACGACCTGGTCGGCCTCGACGGTGCGCCCGTCGTCGGCGGTGAGGACGATGCGGTCGCCGGTGAGGTCGATCGACGTCACCGGCCAGTCGAGCCGGACGTCGAGGCCGTCCAGGTCGGCGTCGACGAGGGCGCCGTACCCGCCCACCACGATCAGGTCGTCGCCGGTCGTGCCCTCGTCCAGCCCCCACCACGCCGACAGGTCCTCGGCGTCGACGCCCAGCTCGACCTCGACCTCGGAGCGCCGGGCCAGCGCCAGACCGTCGGCGTCGGCGGCCGCCCCCGAGCGCTCGAGGGCGGTGGCCAGCGACGTGTCGGCGTCGCCGTCGTCGGCCCAGGCCACGGCGGCCTCGATGGCGGCGAACCCGGAGGCGTAGGCCTCGTCGCCGTCGGTGAGCCGCTGGTCGCGCCGACCGAGGTACGACGTGGCGTAGGTGAACGGCTCGGCCGCCACCTCGAGCCCGGCCAGTCGGTCGGCCGACTCGCTGGCGTCGACGTCGTGGACGAACGAAGCCCCCAGCTCGACCGGGATGGGCCAGTCGGTCGGCTCGGTGGTGGCGATGCGGCCGCCGGTCCGGTCCCGGGCCTCGACCACCACGACCTCGAGGCCGGCCTCCGCCAGCACCCGCGCCGCGGCCGCTCCGGCGGCCCCGGCACCCACCACGACGACCGCGGCCCCGTCGTCACGGGCCCGGACGGCGTCGGCCACGGCCACGCCCGCGGCCACACCCGCGGCCCGGGCGCCGTGGACGGTCGCCGGGGCCTCGGTCGAGAGGGCCTCGCCGGCCAGGCGGAGCCGACCCTCGACCGGTGAGGCCAAGGCCTCCCGGAGCGAGGGCGTCGCCCCCACCGGCAGGTACGAGTAGGCGCCCAGGGCCCACGGATCCGCCGCCCACCGGGTCCGGACGAACCCGGCCGGGTCGGGGACGCGGCGGGGCTCGGCCCGTCGGTCGCCATCGTCGCTCCCGGACGAGCACGCTCCCAGCGCGCCGAGGGCCGCGACCCCGCCGAGGAGCCCGAGGGCGCGGCGCCGGCTCAGCGTGGGTTCGATCCCCCCGGACACCCCGTCATGGTGCCACGGGGGTCGAGCTCAACCGTTCTTGGGGAGCTCCGAGTAGGGGGTGTCCTTGGCGGGACCCGGCTCCTTGGGGAGGCCGAGCACCCGCTCGCCGATGATGTTGCGCTGGATCTGATCGGTGCCGCCGTAGATGGGCGGCCCCTGGGCGAACAGCGCCATCCCGGTGAGCATCGGCGCGAAGGCAGGGAGGTCGGCGGCGCCCAGGACGTCGCGGCCCTCGCCGTGGTAGCTGTGGATCGTGCCGGCCGGGCCGAGGACCGACAGCCCCAGGTCGCGGGACAGACGCAGGATCTCGCTCATCGAGAGCTTGGCCAGGTTGCCGAAGCCGGCGATGTCCCGGCCGGCCGCCTTCTCGGCCTTGAGCCGCTGGCCGCCGACGCGGGCGATCTCGTTCAGGCTGTGGAGCTTCATCAGACCCTGGCGGACGATGGGGTCGTCGATCTGGCCGGTGGCCTTGGCCGTCTCCAGGATGAGGCCGTAGGCGCCGGCGAGACCGCCGGGCCCGCCGCCCCCACCACGCCGGCGGGTGCCGACGAAGTCGCCGGCGCGCTTGTCGAGATCGCCGGCCACGGTGCCCGGCGTGGCGGCCGAGGCGGCGGCGTGGCCGCTGCCGGCGCCGAGCCCGGCCCGCTCGAAGGCGAGCGTGGTGTTGGCCACGATCCACCCCTGGCCGTAGTCGCCGATGACCGAGTCGGCGGGGGTGCGGGCGTCGGTGAGGAAGACCTCGTTGAAGAGGGCCTGGCCCGTCATCTCCTTCAGCGGCACCACCTCGATGCCGGGCTGGTGCATGTCGATGCCGAAGTAGGTGATGCCCTTGTGCTTGGGGGCGTCGGGATCGGTGCGGGCGATGAGCATGCCCATGTCGGCGACGTGACCGGCCGAGGTCCACACCTTCTGGCCGTTGACGATCCACTCCTCGCCGTCGCGCAGGGCCTTGGAGTTGAGGCCGGCCAGGTCGGACCCGGCGCCGGGCTCGGAGAACAGCTGGCACCAGCCCTTCTGGCCGGTGACGATGTCGCGCAGCCAGACCTTCTTCTGCTCGTCCGACCCGTGGGTGACGATGGTGGGGCCGGCGAGGAGGAGGCCGAGCCCGCCGGGAGCGCCGAGGGCACCGAACTCGGAGATGGCGCGGGCCACGCGGCCGGCGTCGGCGGGGGAGAGGCCGCGGCCGTAGTGGGCCTCGGGCCAGGCCGGGGCCGACCAGCCCTCGGTGCCCAGCTTCTCCCACCACTCCGCGACCGTGAGGTCCGGGTCCCACTCGGACTCGAGGAAGGACTTCAGCTCGGCGAGATAGGGCTCCGTGGCGGTGCGGTCAGCGGTGTCGGTCATCTCGGCTCCTGGGCACGCGGCTGGGGAACGCGAGCGTGCCCGATCTTGACCGGCGGGTCAAGACAGCGGTGCCGGGCGTCACCGCCGACCGTGGCGTCCGTCACCGACGGCGGATGGCGAGATGGGCGGCATCGACCCGGGGGGCGGGCGAGAACGACCGGGCCGGGACCCGGCGCACCAGGTCGAAGCGGAACCGGCGCTGCCAGCCGGCGGTCGTGCGATCGACGGGCGCGGCGACCAGGCGGCGGGCGAAGCCCCACTCGACGAGCAGGTCGGCGCCGGCGAGGGCGGTGCCCCGATGGTGCTCGTCCAACAGCCGGCGGAGGAGGTCGGTCCCGGTGGCGAAGGGGATGTTGGCCACGACGTGGAACGGGCGGTGGGGGAGGGGGACCGACCGCAGGTCGCCCTCGACCACCCGCACGGTGGCATCGTCGGCGGTGCGACGGGCGAGCCGGCGGGCCAGGCGGGGGTCGCGCTCGACGGCGATCACCCGGGCACCAGTGCGGGCCAGGGCCAGGGTGAGGACGCCGGATCCGGCGCCCAGCTCGACGACCAGGTCGTCGGGACCGAGACCGGCCGAGCGGACCAGCGCCCGCACCACGGCCGGATCCCGCAGCACGTGGAACCCGTGGTGGTTGCGCGGCGGGCGCCTGTCCGCGGCGGACGAGCGGGGGGACGAGGGGTGGGGTGGGCGGCGACGGCCGGGCACGGCGGGCTCCCGAGGCTCCGGCGCGCCGGGGCCAGGGGACGGCTCGGCGCGCGGACGGGCCGGCGGGCGGGCGCGCCGCCGGCTGCGGCGTGACGGGCGGTGCTCGGTATCCTGCCCCGGCGCGGGAGGCCGGGGGTGCGGGCGTCAGCTCGGACGCGCTCGGCGGATCAGGAGGCGAGGACCGCGGCGGTCAGCCGCAGCCGGATCAGAACCATGGGTCCCATGGCGGGGGACGGTACCGCCCCACCCGATGCGCTTCGGGTGAATTAACCCCGCGCCGGGTCGAGGACGACCACGGGGATGCGGCGGTCGGTGCGGGCCTGGTAGTCGTCGTAGTCGGCGTACATCTCGACCAGACGGGGCCAGAGGGCGGCCCGCTCGGCCTCGTCGGCGACCCGGGCGTCCATGTCCCGGATCCGGCGGCCGGACTCGACCGTGACCCGAGGATGGGCCACGACGTTGTGGTACCAGGCCGGGTGGGTCGGCATGCCGCCCTGGGAGGCGACGATGACCAGCCGATCGCCGTCCTCGAGGTGGATGAGGGGGACGGTGCGGGGCTGGCCCGACCGCCGTCCGACGGTGGTCAGCAGCAGCACCGGCGCCTTGGACGTGGGGAAGCGGCCCCAGATCCGGCCGCCGCTGCGCCGGTAGAGCCAGACGTGGATCGGTCCGACCAGCTTCATGCCCCGCCGGGCCATGCGGATCTCACGTTCCTCGTAGGGCTTGACCTCGGGGCTGCGCTCGCTCACAGCCCAGGGTTCTAGCGCCGGCGAGAGCGCGCCGCACCCACCCCCCGCCACGCCGAGCGCAGCAGGGGGCGCAGCACGACCCCGGCGCCCACGACGAGACCGACGCGCACCAGCTTGCCGAGCACCGACCGGCCCGGCGCGGGTGCCCGACCACCGGCCGGCGGTCCCTCGGCCGGGAGGCCCTCGATCTCCAGTGGGTCGTCGACGGGGCCGGTCGTGTCGTCCTCGGCCCCGTCGACCCGCTCCCACCTTGCCCCGGCCGACGGCGCCAGGGACCAGGCCGACATCCGCCGGGCCGTGGCCGAGCGGTCGGACGGGTCGACCGCCCAGAACGACCCCTCCACGGACGAGGGCGTGACGTCGACCAGCACGAAGCCGTACTCGTCGAGGTCGACCCAGCGGACGTGGTCCATCCCGTCGGCCACCCGCTCGGCCAGGGCGGCGCCGGCCGTCCCGAGGTTTCCGCCCATCGTCGTGGACGAGATGCTGGTGCCGGTCAGC
>DATHEV010000868.1:0-2246 GCA_035318405.1 Iamia sp. | reverse complement strand
CGACATCCTCGAGATGATCCGCATGCGCGACGGCGGCGACGACGGGAAGTCCGGCAGCGGGCGAGGTAGGGGCCGCGGCCGGGGCGGCGGTACCCGGGGTCGGGCACCCGTCGCCGAGCGACTCGACCTGCCGCGCGACCGGTTGATCGTCTTCACCGGGCTGTCGGGCTCGGGCAAGAGCTCGCTGGCCTTCGACACCATCTACGCCGAGGGCCAGCGCCGCTACGTCGAGTCGCTGTCGTCCTACGCCCGGCAGTTCCTCGGGCAGATGGACAAGCCCGACGTCGACTTCATCGAGGGCCTGTCGCCGGCCATCTCGATCGACCAGAAGTCGGCCTCGCGGAACCCCCGCTCGACGGTCGGGACGATCACCGAGATCCTCAAGTACCTCGGCCTGCTGTTCACCAACATCGGCGTGCCCCACTGCCCGACCCACGGCGCCCCGATCACCCGCCAGACCCCGCAGCAGATCGTCGACCGCATCCTCGAGCTGCCCGAGGGCACCCGGTTCCAGGTCCTGGCGCCCATCGTGCGCCGCCGCAAGGGCAACTACGAGACGATGCTGGCCGACCTGGCCAAGCAGGGCTTCTCGCGGGCCCGGATCGACGGCGAGGTCGTCGAGCTGGGCGAGAAGATCGACCTGGCCCGCTACGAGAACCACACCATCGAGATCGTCATCGACCGGCTGGTGAAGCGCGAGGGCATCGAGCGCCGCCTGGCCGAGTCGCTGGAGACGGCGCTGCGTCTGGCCGAGGGCGTGGCCGAGGTCCAGATCGTCCCCCGGGAGGGCGAGGCCGAGCCCGAGTCGATGACCTTCAGCCAGCACCTGGCCTGCCCGGTCGACGGCGAGAGCTTCGAGGAGCTCACCACCCGGAGCTTCTCGTTCAACACGCCCTACGGCGCCTGCCCCCGTTGCGACGGCCTGGGCACCCGGTTCGAGGTCGACCCCACCCTGGTCGTGCCCGACCCCGACCTCAGCATCTCCGAGGGCGCCATCCACCCGTGGAGCAGCGGCCACGCCACCTGGTTCCACCGCATCCTCGAGGCGGTCGGCGAGGAGAAGGGCATCCCCCTCGACAAGCCGTGGTCGAAGCTCAAGGCGGCCCAGCAGCGCACCCTGCTCGAGGGCAAGGGCGTGGGCCGGGTCGAGGTCCGCTACAAGAACCGCTACGGCCGGGTCCGCACCTACAAGGCCCAGTACGAGGGGGTCATCCCCTGGCTCCAGCGGCGTCACTCCGACACCGACAGCGACACCCAGCGCGAGCAGTTCGAGGGCTACATGCGCGAGGTGCACTGCCCGGCGTGCAGCGGCGCCCGCTTCCAGCCCTTCACCGTCGCCGTCACCGTCGCCGGCCGGAACATCGCCGAGCTGTCGATGCTGTCGATCCGCGAGCTGTCCGAGGTGGTCGAGGAGATCGAGCTCACCGAGCGCGAGATCCTCATCTCCGAGGCCGTCCTCAAGGAGGTCAAGGCCCGGCTCGGGTTCCTGCTCGACGTGGGCCTCGACTACCTCTCGCTGGGCCGGGGCACGGCCTCGCTGTCGGGCGGCGAGGCCCAGCGCATCCGGCTGGCCAGCCAGATCGGCTCGGGTCTGGTCGGCGTGCTCTACGTGCTCGACGAGCCGTCGATCGGCCTCCACCAGCGCGACAACCGGCGGCTCATCGAGACGCTGCTGCGGCTGCGCGAGCTGGGCAACACCGTCATCGTCGTCGAGCACGACGAGGACACCATCGCCGTGGCCGACCACATCGTCGACGTCGGCCCCGGCGCCGGCGAGCACGGCGGCTCGATCGTCCACACCGGCACCTACAAGCAGCTGCTCAAGAACAAGCAGAGCCTCACCGGCCAGTACCTGTCGGGCACCAGGTCGATCCCCGTGCCCACGGTCCGCCGCACACCGGGCGACGACTGGCTCAAGATCCTGGGCGCCCGCGAGCACAACCTCGACGGCATCGACGTCGACATCCCGCTCGGCTGCCTGGTCACCGTCACCGGCGTGTCCGGCTCGGGCAAGTCGACCCTGGTCAACGACATCCTCCTGCGGTCGCTGATGCAGAAGATCTACCGGGCCAAGACCCCGCCCGGCCGCCACAAGCGCATCGAGGGCATCGAGCTGCTCGACAAGGTCATCAGCATCGACCAGTCGCCCATCGGCCGCACCCCCCGCTCGAACCCCGCCACCTACACCGGCGTGTGGGACAACATCCGCAAGCTCTTCGCCCAGACCCAGGAGGCGAAGGTCCGCG
>DATHEV010000867.1:0-2588 GCA_035318405.1 Iamia sp. | reverse complement strand
CAGGCCCGCTGGGCGTCGATGACATCGACACCCGGTCGGGACCACACGAACCTCTCGACCTCGTCCAGCAGCTGCTCGACCTGGGTGGCGCTGGCGCTCACGGCGGCGAAGCCGAGGACGGAGCGCTGCCAGGTGTCCTGGTGATCGACCTCGGCGGCACTGATCCGGAACCGGTGCCGGGCCCCGTCGAGGATGGGCCGCAGCTCGGCCCGCTTGGCCTTGAGCGACCCGCTGGACGGCAGGTGCAGCTCGACGCGCAACGACCCGACCACCATGGGTGCACCCTAGGCCCATCGCACCCGCTCCACCCTGCGGGTTGCGGGGTGGAACGGGCTCGGTGACGACTAGGTGCGGGGGATCTCCCGCTCCTCGAAGGTCTCGATGATGTCGCCCGACTTGAGGTCCTGGAAGTCGGTGAGGCCGATGCCGCACTCGTAGCCGGCGGCGACCTCGCGGGCGTCGTCCTTGAACCGCTTGAGCGAGCTGATGGCACCCTTCCAGATGATGGTGCCCTCCCGCAGGAAGCGGACCTTGGAGCCCCGGGTGATGACGCCGTTGGTCACGTAGCAACCGGCGATGGCACCGACGCGGGGGACCCGGAAGACCTCCCGGACCTCGGCGTCACCGGTGACGACCTCTTCGAACTCCGGCGCCAGCATGCCGACCATCGCGCTCTCGATGTCCTCGATGAGCTTGTAGATGATCTCGTAGCTGCGGATCTCGACGCCCTCCTGGGCGGCGAGCTCGCGGGCGAGGCGATCGGGCCGGACGTTGAACCCGATGATGGTGGCGTTGGTGGCCACCGCCAGCTGGATGTCGTCCTTGGTGATGCCGCCGACGCCCCGACGGGCGAAGGCCAGCTTCACCTCGTCGCGCTCGAGCTTCTTCAGGCTCTCGGTGACCGCCTCGAGCGAGCCGTTCACGTCCGCCTTGACCACGAGGTTCAGCGTGGCGGCCTCGCCGGCCTGGATCTGGCTGAAGATGTCCTCCAGCTTCATGCCGCCGCCCGACACCGCGGCGGAGCCGGAGATCGACGCCACCCGGTGGTAGTGCTCGCGCTGGGCGGCGACCTGGCGGGCCGTCTTGTCGTCGGGGGCGACCACGAAGTCGTCACCGGCGACGGCGACGTCGGAGAGGCCGAGGACCTCGATGGGGGTCGAGGGACCCGCCTCCTTGATCTGCTTGCCCTTGTCGTCGACGATCGCCCGCACCCGGCCCCATGCGGCGCCGGCGACCAGCGGGTCGCCGACCTTGAGGGTGCCGCGCTCGACGAGCAGCGAGGCGACGGGGCCGCGGCCCACGTCGAGGTGGGACTCGAGCACGACGCCCTTGGCCCGGCCGTCGGGGTTGGCCGCCAGCTCCTCGAGGTCGGCCACCACGAGCAGCTGCTCGAGCAGGTCGTCGATGCCCAGGTTCTGGAGGGCCGAGACCTCGACCATGATCGTGTCGCCGCCCCACGCCTCGGGGACGAGCTCGCGCTCGGCCAGCTGGCTCATGACCCGCTGGGGATCGGCGCTCTCGCGGTCGATCTTGTTGATCGCCACGACGATGGGGACACCGGCGGCCTTGGCGTGGTCGAGCGCCTCGACGGTCTGCGGCATGACGCCGTCGTCGGCCGCCACGACCAGGACGACGATGTCGGTGGCGTCGGCGCCCCGGGCCCGCATGGCCGAGAAGGCCTCGTGGCCGGGGGTGTCGATGAAGGTGATCAGACGACCTTCCTTCTCGACCTGGTAGGCGCCGATGTGCTGCGTGATGCCACCGGCCTCGCCGGCGACCACGTTGGCGTTGCGGATCTGGTCGAGGAGCTTGGTCTTGCCGTGGTCGACGTGACCCATCACGGTGATGACCGGCGGACGCTCGACGTACTCCTCGTCGTCCTCGTCGTCGTCGAACTCGTCGACGCCGAGGCGCTTCTGGAGCTCGACCTCCTCCTCCTCACCGGGATCGGCGAGGCGGACCTCGGCGCCGACGTCGACGGCGAAGAGCTCGATCATGTCGTCGGTCAGCGACTGGGTCGCGGTGACCATCTCGCCCTCGGACATGAGGAAGCGGACCACGTCGGCCGCCGTCCGGTTGAACTTGGGACCGATCTCCTGCGGGGTCGACCCGCGCTCGATGACGATCTCGCCCTCGGGGACGGGGGCCTCTGCCGGGGTGTACTCCGGCATGTCCATCGGCCGCAGCTCTTCGCGGTTGCGACGGCGACGTCCCTTGCGGCGCGGGGGCCGACGGCCGGCCGGGCCACCGGGACGGCCGGGGCCGCCACCAGGACCGCCACCGGGAGGCGGACCACCCATGGGGCCGCCGGGACGGCTGGGACCGGAACCGGGCCGGGCGCCACTGGGACCGCCGGGACGGCTGGGGCCACCGGGACGGCCGGGGCCACCGGCGCGCGTGGGCGACGGGCCACGGCCACCGAGACCGGGCGGCGGCGGGATGGGACGGCCGGACATGCCCCGGGGCGGACCGGGGGGCGGCGGGATGGGCTTGCCCGAGCCGCTGCGGGGCGCCATGTCGGGCGTCGGGCGGGGCGGGGGCGCCGGGCGAGGGCCGCGGGCCTGCGGGGCTCCGCCACCGGCGGGACC
>DATHEV010000866.1:0-3959 GCA_035318405.1 Iamia sp. | reverse complement strand
CCCACCTCAGGGTGGCCGGGACGCTGGCGTCGCCGGCGAGGAACGGGGCCACGGCGGCGTTGAGGTACGCCTTCTTCGGCGTGCTCTCGAGCATGGCCAGGTAGATCCGCACCACGCCGACGTGGACGGTCTTGGCCGTGCGGTTCTCGGGGGCCTCGGAGAACTGGGTCATGACCGTGCCCCGCTTGAACCGGCCGGCGTCGAGCTCGCCGGTCCAGTAGTCCAGCCCGGCGGGCTCGCCCTCCCGGCCCAGGACGTTCTCGTACACCAGCTCGACGAACGCCCGGTTGGTCAGCGGGCCGTAGAGCGAGCGGAACTCGTTCATGGCGGCGAACTGGTTCGACGCCGTGTGGACCGACTTGCCGCCCTCGATGGCGGCGACCCAGTACTCCAGGCCGGCCGTCTCGGGCGGGCGCCCGAAGTAGGCCAGGTAGAGCCGGATGACCTGGGCGTCGACGGCGTGCTGGTCGTCGGAGAGGAGGTCCAGGACGACGCCCTCGGCGACCCGGTCGAAGGTGTCGATCTCCTCGATCGCCGTCTCGAGCTCCTCGGTGGTCGGCGCCCGGCCGAGGAGGTCCTCGAACTGCTGGACGACGAGGTCCTCGGTGGTGTCGAACGGGGTGATGTCGGGCGTCGGCACCGGGTCGACGGTGAAGACGACCGAGACCGAGGCATCCCCGGCGGGCTGGGTGAACGAGGCCGCGGTGAGACCGTCGGCGGCCCACGACGAACCGCCGCCACCACCACCGCCCCCGGCGCAGAGGGCGGCGCCGCCGGTCGTGCCGGTGCCGCCGCTGCCGCCGATGTAGCCGGCGCCACCGCCACCGCCGCCGGAGTTGGTGCCGCTGCCCTGCGAGCCGTTGCCACCGGAGCTGCCCCAGCCGCCGGCGCCCTGCATCGAGGTCACGCCGCCGGCGCCACCGGTCGAGTGGAGGCCGTTGCCGCCGGCGAGGCCCGAGGCACCGGACCCACCACCGGCGCTGGTGACGGCGCCGTTGCCGCCCCGACCACCGGCCCCGACACCCGTGCTGCCGGCGCAGTTGCGGCTGCCGCCGCCGCCTCCGCCACCGGCCACCAGGCGGGGGCTGACACCGCCCTGGCCGGCGACGCACGAGGCGCCGACGCAGATGGCCGAGGCACCGGCACCACCACCGCCGTGGTGGTTGCGGGTGAGCACGCCGTGGCCGAGGCCGCCCGAGCCGCCCGGGTTGAAGCCGGCGCCGCCCGGGCCGGAGGTCCCGGTGCCGGCGTCGCCGTTGCATCCGACGACGCCACTGATGGTCTGCCCGGCGGTGACGGCCATGGTGGCCGTGACCTGGCCGCCGGGCTGGCCCGAGCCGCCGGTCGCACCGGCGACGCCGTCGCCCTGGCCGCCTGAGCCGCCGACGGCGGTGAGGGCGGCGCTGGTCGCGCCGGCCGGGACGACGGTGGTGCCGACGGTGCCGCACGAGCCGGTCGGGCTCCACGTCACCTCGGTGGGCGCGGGCGCCGTGGTGGTCGTGGTGGTCGGGGTGGTGCCGCCCGGGGTCGACACGGTCGACGCCGTCGAGGTCGAGCTGGTCGGCGCGGCGGTGACCGTGGTGGTGGTGATGGCGCCGCGGCTGCCGGTGGTCGAGCAGCTGACGTTGAACCCGGCGGCCTTGAGGCTGTAGGCGGGGTTCTGGCGCACCCGCATGCTGAGCGCGGTGCCGGCCGAGGCGCTGGCGGTGAGGCCGAAGCGCAGCGTCGGCGGCTTGAACGAGGCCCCGTTGCTGATGGGACCGGCGGCCTTGAGCTGGACGACGTTGCCGCTGATCGTCGTGGTGACCGTGCCCAGCGAGCCCGAGCCGCTGCCGACCTTCGTCGCCGAGCCGGCGACGACCGACGTGCCGGTCGGCGCCTCGAAGCTCCACACCAGGTTCTCGATGGCGGCGCCGTCGGCCTTGGCCGAGGCGATGTCGAGATCGACGGTGAAGGTCCCGCCGGGGAGGACGGTGCCCGGCGCGGTGCCGGTCACGTTCATCGTCTGGTCGCCGCCGATCCCGCAGTCGAGCCCTTGGGCGACGGTGGCGGCGCCGGCGGCGCCCCCGAGGGTCGAGGCGGCGACCCCGACGATCGAGACCAGGACGGCGACGAGGACGGACCCCCACGCAGCACGGCGAGCAGGAGCAGTCGTCATGGATCCCCCCAGGGTTCCCCCGGCGGACCCCCCTGGTACGCCGATGCTCACCCTAGTGGGTGAGGGCCCCATTTCTAGAACACGTTCTCATACGCGCCTCTGCGGGGCCGGGACGGTCGCAGCTCCGTCCACCGGCCCCGGATCAGATGGTCGTGAAGCCGACCAGGTCCGGGAGGGCCGGACCGGAGCCCACGAGGGTGGTGGTACCGCTGGCCAGGGTGACGACGCGCACCTCGACGGCGGTCTCACCGTTCGAGCCCACCAGGTAGGCGGTGCCGGTGCCGGTCTGGACGTCGAATCCGCCATCGGAGCCGATGGTGACGCCGAGGTTGCCCACCGTCGTCAGCGTCCCCTCGTTCGGCGGGTTCTGGAGGACGAGGGCGCTGGCGTTGCTCTCGATGTCGTAGAGCTGGGTCGACGCCGACACGCCGCCCCGGGGGGCATTGGTGTAGGCGCCGGCGGCGACGGCCGCCCCCGCCTCCTCGTTGGGGTCGCCGACGGCGTAGGCCAGGTCACCGTCCGGCTGGACGCCGTCGACCATCGGGTCCCCATCGACGAGGGTCCCGTTGTTGGGGTTGACCCGCAGGTTGGTGGTGCCGGCCAGGATGCGGAGCCGGTCGACGGCAGGGTTGAAGTCGAAGCCGGAGGCACCGCTGGCGGCCTCGGCGATGGGCGTGCCCACCTTCTCGGCCGGCACGACGGTGGGGGTGGTCGCCTTGGGGGCGCCGAGCACGTAGAGCTGGCCGTCGGCCCCGAGCACGTACGGCATCCCGGTGGCGCTGCGGACGTCGAGCCCGGTCAGCATGGTCGCGGGGTTGACGCCGGTGATGGTGAGGGTGGCCACGGTGGTGCCCGGTGCGGCCAGGTCGACGGCCGTCACGGTGTGGCTGATGCCGTTGCTGCTGAGAAGCCAGCCCTGGCCGGTGGCCGGGTTGGCCACGGGGGCGATGGCGACACCGAGGACGTTGCCCTCGTAGGGCAGCGCCGACTGACGGATGGCCCGGCCGCTGGTGAGGTCGAGGCGGAAGCTGGCGTAGCCCTGGTCGTCGGTCATGACGGCCCAGGCCCGCCCGGTCTCGGGCGAGATGTCGAAGCCGGCGGTGCCCTCGACGTCGGTGCCGAGGTCCCGGCCGACGGTGACGAGCGTGCCGTCGTTCGGCGGGTCCTGCCTCACCAGGGTGTCGGTGGTGGCGTCGATGTCGTAGAGCACGGTCGCCATCGGGAGGGCGACGCCCAGCTCGCCCCGGGCGCTGTTGGTGTAGGCGGCGCCGGTGACGGCCGGGATCTCGCCCTCGTTGCGGTCACCGGCGGCATAGGCCAGGTTCCCGTCGGTGAAGGCGACACCACCGGTGTCGGGGTTGATGCGGTAGTTCTCGCCGGTGGCGGTCGAGATGCGGAGGCGGTCGACCGTGGGGTTGAAGTCGAAGCCCACGACGTCGCCGGCCAGGGCGGCGATCGGGGCGCCGATCTTGGCGGCGGTCACCGACTCGACGCTCAGCGAGTAGAGCTGGCCGTCGCTGCCGAGGCCGTAGAGAACCTGGGTGTGGGGACGGGTGTCGATGGCGACGAGGCTCGTATCCGGGGTGATGCCGAGCTGGAGGTTGGGAGCGACCGAGTCGGAGAAGGCAACCGGGGCACCGAAGGGCTGGAAGCTCTCGGCGTCGACGGTGGCGATGGTGTTGGCCTCGAGCAGCACCAGGAGGGTGTCCTGCTTCTGGGCCTCCGTGAGGGCCTCGCTGGACGAGGCGAGCTCGGCGGTGACGTTCTCGATGCCCTTGGCCACGGTGAGGCGGCCGGCGTA
>DATHEV010000865.1:0-6560 GCA_035318405.1 Iamia sp. | reverse complement strand
GGGCCGATGAGGCCACCGCGTCGAGCTGGCGGCCGCCGTGGTTCGACACCACCAGGCCGTCGACGCCGGCCGCGACCGCCCGGCGGGCGTCCTCGGGGTCGAGCACGCCCTTGACCACCAGACGGCCGGGCCAGTGGCCGCGTACCCACGCGACGTCGTCCCAGGTCACGCTCGGGTCGAACTGCGAGTCGACCCAGTCCTTGAACGCCTCGGGCGTGCGGGCGCCGGGCACGGCGTCGGTGAGGTTCCCGAAGGTGAGCGGCTTGCCGCCGATGGCGACGTCGCGCAGCCACTGCGGGTGCGACACCAGGTCGATGCCGGAGTCGACGGCCTGGTCGTGTCGAACCACGGCGGCCGCCAGCTCGACGCCGTGGCCAGCTCGGCCCGCGCCCTGCCGGCCATCGCCGAGGCGGTCGGCGACGAGGTCGAGGTGCTGGCCGACGGTGGGATCCGCAGCGGCCTCGACGTGGTCAAGCTGATGGCCCTCGGTGCCCAGGCCTGCCTCATCGGCCGGGGCTGGGCGTGGGCCGTCGCGGCGCGGGGGGAGGCCGGCGTGGCCCACATCCTCGAGGGCCTGCGGGCCGACATCGACGTCGCCCTCGGCCTCACCGGCACCACGTCGGTCCAGGACCTCGGCCCCGACACCCTGCTCTGAAGGCGAGCTGGCGATCAGATCAGGCGGTTTCCCGCCGGATCTGATCGCCAGCTCGAGCGGGGTGGGGGTGAGCTAGCTGAGGCGCTCGAAGATCATGGCCATGCCCTGGCCGCCGCCGACGCACATGGTCTCGAGGCCGAACGTCTTGTCGGCGTCCTGGAGACCGTGGATCAGGGTGGTGGCGATGCGGGCGCCGGTCATGCCGAAGGGGTGGCCGACGGCGATGCCGCCACCGTTGACGTTCAGCTTGTCCCAGCTGATGCCGAGCTCCTTGGCCGACGGGATCACCTGGGCGGCGAAGGCCTCGTTGATCTCGACCAGGTCGATGTCGTCGATGGTCATGCCGGCCCGGCCCAGGGCCTGGCGGACGGCCTCGATCGGGCCCAGGCCCATGATCTCGGGGTTCAACCCGGTGACGCCGGAGGCGACGATGCGGGCCAGCGGGGTGAGGCCCAGCTCGGCGGCGCGGGTGTCGCTCATGACCACCACGGCGGCGGCGCCGTCGTTCAGCGGGCAGGCGTTGCCGGCGGTGATGCGGCCGTCGGGGCGGAAGGCGGGCTTGAGGTTGGCGAGGCCCTCGGCGGTGGTGCCGGCCCGGATGCCGTCGTCACGGGTGACGGTGACCTCGTTGCCCTCGCCGTCGGTGGTGACGACGGGGGTGATCTCGCCCTCCCAGAAGCCGTTCTCCAGCGAGGCGGTGGCCCGCTGCTGCGAGAGGGCGGCGAACTCGTCCATCTCCTCGCGGGTGGTCCCGGTGTACTCGGCCACGTTCTCGGCCGTCTCGCCCATGGCGATGTAGACGTCGGGCAAGCCCTCGGTGGGGGCCCAGTCGCCCTGGCCGCCGGCCTGGCGGGCCGCGGTGCGGGCCTCGGCGTCGGCGTACTTCGCGTTCTTGGCCCCTCCGACGTCGGCCATGCCGTTGAGGAACCGGCTGACGGTCTCGACGCCGGCGGCCACGAAGACGTCGCCCTCGCCGGCCTTGATGGCGTGGGCGGCCATGCGGATCGCCTGGAGCGACGACGAGCAGTAGCGGTTGATGGTGACGCCGGGGACGTCGGGCATGCCGGCCTGGATGGCGGCGATGCGGGCCATGTTGAAGCCGGACTCGCCGGCGGGCTGGCCACAGCCGAGGATCAGGTCCTCGACCGTGGTGCGGTCGAGCTCGGGCACCTGGTTCAGCGCCGTGTCGACGATGAACGCGGTGAGGTCGTCGGGGCGCTCGTTCTTGAGCGAGCCCTTCATGGCTCGCCCGATGGGGGTGCGGGCGGTCGAGACGATGACGGCTTCGGGCACGGTGCTTCCTCCGAGGATGCGGTCGTGCCGTTGGTCTAGCCGGTGACCCTTCCACCCCAGAAAAGCCCGGCGGAGCGTCAGTCGCGATCGGCGAGCACGGCGGCCAACATGGCGGCGGCCATGGCGGCGAACCCGGGGTTCGTCTCCGGGTAGTACGGCAGGCCCGAGAGAGCGGTCCGCAGGGCCCACCCCTGGCCGCGGGTCCAGGTGGCGTCGTCGGGATCGAGCACCGTGCGGAGCCGGACGCGGCCGGTGGCATCGAGCCCGCTCCAGGCCGGCAGGAGGTCGGCGGCCGGGTCGCCCGTGCCGGCCCCGCCCCAGTCGATGACGGCGGCGAGACGCCCGTCGGCGACGAGCAGGTTGGCGGCCAGGAGGTCGCCGTGGACCCACGTGGGCGGGCCGTCCCACGGGGGCGCGGCGACGGCGGCGGCCCAGGCCGCGCCGGCCCGCTCGACGTCGATCACCCCGCCGAGCGCCCCCAGCGATCGACCGACGGTGGGGTCCCACGCGGCCAGGGTCCACCGCCCGCCGGCCCGGGGTGCGCCGGTCGGGTCGAGGGCGCGGATGGCGGTGACGGCGGCGGCGAGATCGTCGGCGAGGGCGGCGCCGCCCGACCCGTCGGCGGTCGTGCCGGGCAGCCAGCGGTAGATCGCCCAGGGCAGCGGGTAGGCGTCGTCGGGCGCGCCGGTGGCCACCGGCTCGGGGACGGCGACGGGCAGGCGGGCGGCCAGCCACGGCAGCCGCTCGAGCTCGCGCTCCAGGCTCCCGACCCCGCCGGCCTTGAGGGGGAGGCGCACGCACAGCTCGTCGCCCAGCCGGTAGACGGCGTTGACGGTGCCGATCGACGGGACCTCGACGAGGGGCAGGTCGGCCCATCGCGGGTGCTGGTCGGCGATCAGGGCGCGGACGATGTCGCCGTCGATGCCCACCTGGTCGTCGTGCATCCGGTTGGGCACGCCGTGACCCTCGCACCCACCGGCTCGGTGCCCAGCACGGGTTTCGCTAGCCCGTGTACTGCCTCGTGCGGAGGACATGGTTGACCATCTCCTCGGTCGCCAGGCTGCCGTCGGGCAGGGCCTTGCGGCCCGGGTCGGCGATGGCCACGCCCGTCAGGCTGGAGATGATGTCGGTGCGGAGGCGACGATCCGAGTCGGTGCGGTTCTCGCTGCTCTGGGCGAACTGGAGCATCAGCTTCGACCGGGAGTAGCCGAGGCCGAGCTGGCCGACCCAGTACGAGCGGTCGGCGGTGGAGGCGGGCCGGCCCAGGACGTTCGTGTACACGAGGTTGACGAAGGCGGTGTTGCCGAGCGGCCCATACTTGGTCTTGAACTCGTGCGACTTGGAGAAGAAGTCCGAGACGGCGTTGATCGACTTCCCGACGCGGAGCTGGTCGGCCCAGTAGCGCAGGCCTGCGCCGTCGGTGCGGCGGGCGAAGTAGGCCCGATAGAGACGGGCGACGGGGTCGTTGGCGCTGGCGCCGCCGGCGAAGTCGAGGATCGCCCGAGCGACGTCCTCGGCGGGCTCCCGCGTCAGCCGGTAGTCGTAGTTGTTCTTCTCCTGCGTGGTCGCCGGCCGCCCGTGGAAGTCCTCGAAGAAGGCGTTGATGAAGGCGACGGGCGCCTCGAACGGGGCGTAGGAGAAGCGCCAGCGCAGGGTGATCGAGGCCTGGCCGACGATCGGCAGCCCGCCCCGGTCGACGGCGATGTAGGCCGTCGTGTTGGCGGGGACGTTCACGACGATCTGGCTCCACCGGCTGCTGGGCCCGACATCGTCGTTCGACGCCAGCAGCACGATCGACGAGTAGCTCGGCGGGGTGGTGCTGAGGTAGGCGGCCAGGCGGGTGTCGGCCGTGCTCCCCACGGTCCAGAGCTGGAGCTGGGTGGCGTGGTTGCTCTGGTTCCGCCAGCGGTACCAGAGCGACGAGGTCGGGCTGTAGCCGGCGTGGTGGGGCTCGCCCGCCTCCGGGGTGGTGCACGAGATGTCGCCGTTGATCGCACCCGACGGGTTGATGAGCGGGAAGTTGCCCACCAGGTCGTCGTGTATCGGCGGCGTGCAGGCCGCGGCCGACGGCCCGGCCGACCCCACCAGCAGGGCGGTGGTCGCCACCACCCCGACCAGCGCCGCCCTCAGGATCCGTCGTCGCACCATCGTCGGATGGTGGCCGACCCGATCGGCGGCGCGCCCGGCGGACCGGTCCCACATCGGTCTCAACCTGGTTCGGCCCGGCCCTCAGCCCGAGAAGAGGTCGCGGCGGGGCTCGTCGGTGTAGGCGGGGGCGCGGCCCTGCTTGAAGGCGCGCATGGCCTCGGGCAGGTTCTCGGTGAAGCCGAGCATCAGCTGGTTGCGGTCCTCCAGCTCGATGGCCGCCTCCAGGCTGGAGATCTCGAGGTTGGCCCACAGGACGTCCTTGGTCATGGCCAGCCCGTAGGGCGAGTGGGCGCACATGTCGGCGGCGAGGGCGACGGCGGCCTCGGCCATCTCGGCGTCGGCCAGCACCCGGCTGACCAGGCCGGCCCGCAGCGCCTCGGTGGCATCGACCCGGCGCCCGGTCAGCAGCACGTCGTTGGACCAGGCCGACCCGACGAGGCGGGGGAGGAGCCACGACGCGCCCATCTCGGTCGACGTGAGGCCGTTGACGATGCCGGTGGCGTTGAAGACGGCCGACTCGGCGGCGATGCGGAGGTCGGCGCCGAGGGCCAGGCACATGCCGCCCCCGAAGGCGGCCCCGTTCACCGCCGCGATCACCGGCTGCGGCATCCGCCGCAGACGGGGCACGAGGCGGCTGTAGACCCGCATGGCCCGCTGGGCGATCCGGCCCACGGTGAGGCCGTCGATGCCGGGCACCACGCCGTGGTCCTCCAGGTCGAGCCCGGAGCAGAAGCCCCGGCCGGCACCGGTGAGGACGACGACCCACGTGCCGTTCTCGTCGGCCAGCCGAGCGAGGGCGTCGTCGAGCTCGAGCACGAGATCGATCGACATGGCGTTGAGCCGCTCGGGCCGGTTGAGCGTCACCCGCCCGACGTGCGGCGCGGGGTGGTCGACGAGGACGAGATCGCTGGTCACCTGTCCAGGTTCCCACGTCAGAGGGGTCTCGGCCGCGCTCAGCCTCGGGCCAGGTGGGAGGCCACGTCGGCCCACAGGCCGGCGACCCGCGACCGGGCGTCGTGGTGGCGGGTGACGTGGGCGCCCTGCTCGGCGCCGAGGCTGAACCGGGCCTGGGGCTCGCGGAGGAGGGCGGTGGCTCGGGCCGCCAGGTCGCCGTTGGCGAAGAGGTCGACGAGCGCCTCGTCGTGGACGGCCTCGGGGAGCACGTCGACCAGCCCCGAGGTGCGGTGGCCGATGACGGGGACCGACCGGCGGGCGGCGTCGAGGGCGAGGAGCGGCAGCGGTGACTCCCGCGCCGTGACGACGGCCAGGGCCGGGGCCGGCCAGCCGGCGCCCCAGCCGTCGGTCTGCACGACGTGGACCCGGTCGGCCAGGTCGCGGAGGGCGATGTCGGTGGCGATCCGCTCGGCCGCCTCGGCGTCGTCGGTCCGGCCGACCCAGACGCAGTGGACGGGGCGGCCGTCGACCTCGGCCGGGAGCTCGGCGGCGAGGGCGACGAAGAGGTCGGTGCCCGCCGGCCAGCCGATCGGGCCGCCACCGGCGACCACCAGGGCGTCCGGGGGCACAGCGGGCGGCGGATCGTCGTCCGTGGGTGCGGCCAGGATCCACGGCGGGTGGACGGCGATGCGGTTCGGCGCCAGACCGAGATCGGACACCAGGTGGGTGCGCAGGACGGTGGTGCCGACAACGATGAGCCGCGCCCGGTCCAGCCGCTCGGCCACGTCGGGACCGCCGGCGCGGGCCAGGCCGAGGGGGCCCTCGGGCAGGCGGACGACGAGCGGGGCCCGTCGGGCCGGGCGGGGGAGCGCCTCGGCGAGGGTCAGGGCGGCGGCGCCGTGGGCCCACACCACGTCGGGCGGGCCCATGCCGCCACGGGAGGGATGGCGGGCCAGCCCCCACGACAGGCCGACCCGCTCGCCGGCGGGCCGGGCCCGCGGGTGGACCCGGGCGGCGACGGCCCCGACCCGGTCGGCGCCCCCGCCGACGACCCGGACGGCGGCCAGGTCGGCCGCCCCCACCATGTCGGGGGCGAGCCCGCCGCCCTCGCCGGCGACGACCCGCGTGCGGGTGGGGTCGACGGCGCCGGCCCGGCCCAGCTCGTCGAGCAGCGAGAGCAGGGTCCGGTTCACGTCCGAGCGCGACAGGTCCGGCGTCAGCGCCAGCACCGCCCGCCGCCGCATCACGCCGCGCCGCCTTCGTCTTCGGCCTCGTCCTCGTCCGAACTGGCGATCAGATCCGGCGGTCTCCCGCCGGATGTGATCGCCACTTCGGGGGTGGGGGTGCTGGCGGACTCGAGGGCGACGGCGGACTCGATGTCGGCCCACAGCGCGGCGGCGGCCAGGGGGGTGGTGGCGCTGGCGGCGGCGCGGGCCAGGTCGCCGGCGAGGAGGCGGCCCCGGTCGGGGCGGGCCAGCAGGGTCCGGACCTCGGTGGCCAGGGCGCGGCCGTCGAGGTCGGCGATGCGGTGCTCGGGGTGGCCGGCCTCGTCGAGCAGGGCGGTGCCGGG
>DATHEV010000864.1:0-2839 GCA_035318405.1 Iamia sp. | reverse complement strand
GCCTGCGCCGAGGCCGGCACCGACCCGGCCGAGGTGCCGGCGCCGCCCACCGTCAGCCGCAGCGACCGGGCCGACCTCCAGGCCAACGGGGCCCTCGCCCTGGCCAAGCGGCTGGGCCGCAACCCCCGCGAGATCGCCCTGGCGGTCGTGGACGCCGTCGACCTGACCGACCTGGTCGACGAGGTCGAGATCGCCGGCCCCGGCTTCCTCAACCTGACCCTGCGGGACGAGGCCATCGCCGCGCTCGCCCGCACCGCGGCCGCCGACGAGCGCCTCGACGTGGCCCGAGATCCCGACGCCGGCACCGTCGTCGTCGACTACTCGGCGCCCAACGTGGCCAAGGAGATGCACGTCGGCCACCTGCGCTCGACGGTGATCGGCGACGCCCTCGTCCGGGTTCTCGAGCACCTCGGCCACGAGGTGAAGCGGGAGAACCACACCGGCGACTGGGGCACGCCGTTCGGGATGCTGATCGAGCACCTCGTCGACGTGGGCGAGGACGAGGCCGTCGCAGAGCTGTCGGTCGGCGACCTCAACCGCTTCTACCAGGACGCCCGCAAGAGCTTCGACGCCTCCGAATCGATGAAGGAGCGGGCCCGCGAGCGGGTCGTCCTGCTCCAGTCGGGCGATCCCGAGACGCTGCGGCTCTGGCAGCTGCTGGTCGACCAGTCGGCGGCCTACTTCCAGGTGGTCTACGACCGCCTCGGCGTTCTCCTCACCCCGGACGACATCGTGGGCGAGAGCTTCTACAACGACGAGCTGGCCGGCATCGTCGAGGACCTGCGGGCCAAGGGGCTCCTCGTGCTCGACGACGGCGCCGAGTGCGTCTTCCCGCCCGGCTTCACCGGCCGCGACGGCGACCCTCAGCCCATGATCGTGCGCAACCGCAACGGGGGCTACGGCTACGCCGCCACCGACCTGGCCACCATCCGCCACCGGGTCGACGTGACCCACGCCGAGCGGATCCTCTACGTCGTCGGCGCCCCCCAGCGCGACCACCTCGAGATGGTCTTCGCCGTAGCCCGCATGGCCGGCTGGCTGCCCGACGACACCAGCGCCGAGCACATCCCCTTCGGCAACCTGCTGGGCGCCGACCGCAAGATGTTCAAGACCCGGTCGGGCGCGACGGTCCGGCTGGTCGACCTGCTGGACGAGGCCGTCGAGCGGGCCGCCGCCACCATCGCCGAGCGCAACCCCGACCTGGTCGGCGACGAGCGCGACGCCGTGGCCCGGGCCGTCGGCATCGGCGCCATCAAGTACGCCGACCTGTCGAGCGACCGGGTCAAGGACTACGTCCTCGACTTCGATCGCATGCTCGCCTTCGAGGGCAACACCGGGCCCTACATGCAGTACGCCCACGCCCGCATCCGGTCGATCTTCCGCCGGGGCGAGGTCGACCCGGCGACGCTCGACGCCACCGCCCTGGCGCTCGGTGAGCCCCAGGAGCGGCGTCTGGCCGTCGCCCTGCTGGGCTTCGAGGCCGTGGTGCGCCAGACGGCCGAGACGTGCCAGCCCCACCGGCTGTGCGGCTACCTGTTCGACCTGGCCCAGACGTTCACCTCGTTCTACGAGGCCTGCCCGGTGCTCAAGGCCGACGACGAGGCCACCCGGGCCAGCCGTCTCGTGCTCTGCGACCTGACCGCCCGCACCCTGTCGGTCGGCCTCGGCCTCCTCGGCATCCAGGCCCTCGAGCGCATGTAGCCCCGTCCGGTCACTCGGTGCCTGGCACCGAGTGTCCGTCGGACCACGAGGTGCCTGGCACCACGTGGTCCTCGGTCAGGCGGGGGACCTCGTGCCGGCCAGGAGGTCGAGGGTCCAGGAGCCCTCGTCGTCGGCGAGGGCGAAGGTGGTGCCGCCGGCGGGGACGGTCACGAAGCGGTTCTGCATCCTCGGGTAGCCGGTGATGGCGACCTCGGTGCCGTCGACCCGGAGGGGGCCGTCGGGGCCGACGTCGAGCTGACCCTCGGCGGGGGAGGAGTAGGCGACGGTGAAGCCGCAGTGGGCGCCGTCCTCGCCCCAGCCGTGGTCCTCGACGCCGACGGGCGCGGCGGTGACGGCGGCGCGGAAGGCGGCGAACGAGCCCCACCGGTCGACGTCGCCGATCTCGCAGATCCAGACGTTCTCGGCGCCGCCCGCGGCCACCAGGTCGAACGGCTCGACCAGGCCGTTGGTGAAGGTCACGCCCGGGTCGTGGGCCCGCCACGCCACCGGCCGCCACGACCAGAGGGCGATGTAGCCGTCCCGCCGGCGGGCGAAGGTCCACGGGCCGTCGAGGTCGACCTCGTCGAAGCGCTCGGTCGGCAGGTAGGCGTGGGTCTCCTCGGCGTAGGCGAACCCGGCCAGGACCTCGATCTCGGGCTGTGGGAAGCCGGGGGCGTACTGGCTGACGACGACGCGGCCGTGCTGGACGGCGCGGGGCAGGGTGGCGCTGCCGGTCCAGTAGCGGTCGTGGTCGAGGTAGTCGCCGGCGAGGGCGGTGGGACCGTGGCCGGGGTGGGTGGTGAACACCACGGCGTGCTCGTCGAGCGTCGCCTGCCAGGCGTGGTGCTGGTAGCCGGTGCAGCCGGGCCGGTAGGCCTGAGCCGTCGAGAGCATCCCGTGGGCGTTGCGCCAGGTGCACGTGTCGACCCGGGCGAGCAGGCCGGCGTTGACCATCGGGTGGAGGGCGTGGGCGAGGGTCTGCATCGTCCCCCGACCGTTTCCGACCGCGTCGCGCACCTCGCGGATCTGGGCGAAGAGGTGCCCGTCCCAGAGCCGGTGGCGGTCGAGGGCGTCGAGGGTGAGGGGGACGAGCTGCCACGGCGTGAGGGCGCCGCGGTCCCACCAGAACGGCACCATG
>DATHEV010000863.1:0-10902 GCA_035318405.1 Iamia sp. | reverse complement strand
CCGGTCCCTCGTCTCGACGCTCAGCTTGATCGTCGTCGCCATACCCGCAGTATACCGGGGCCACACGTCGGGTCTCGGTAGTCTCGGGCCGTGGAGCAGAGCGACCCGGTCGGAGACGACGAGCCCAGCGCCGCCGATCGGGTGGCGGCCGCGGCCGAGCGGGCTCTGGCCGGCAACCTGGCCAAGGTCGGCGACAAGCTCGAGAAGCAGGGCAAGCTCTTCGTCCGCGACCGGCTCGCGCTGCTGTTGGACGCCGGCTCGTTCGTCGAGGACGCCCTCCTCGCCAACGCCTCGGCCGCCGACCTGCCCGCCGACGGCGTGGTCATCGGCACCGGCCGGATCGACGGTCGCGCCGTCGTCGTCGTGGCCAACGACCCCACCGTGAAGGCCGGGTCGTGGGGCGCCCGCACCGTCGAGAAGATGATCCGGGCCACCGAGCTGGCGCTCCGCGAGGACCTGCCCATCTTCTGGCTGATCGACTCGGCCGGGGCCCGCATCACCGACCAGGTCCAGCTCTTCCCCGGCCGCCGCGGCGCGGGCCGGATCTTCTACAACCAGATCAAGCTGTCGGGCCGGGTGCCCCAGATCTGCTGCCTGTTCGGGCCGTCGGCGGCCGGCGGCGCCTACATCCCCAGCTTCTGCGACATCGTGATCATGGTCGAGGGCAACGCCTCGATGTACCTGGGCTCGCCCCGCATGGCCGAGATGGTCATCGGCGAGAAGGCCACGCTGGAGGAGACCGGTGGGGCCCGCATGCACGCCACTGTGTCGGGCTGCGGCGACAACCTGGCCCACGACGACGAGGACGCCATCGAGCAGGCCAAGGCCTGGTTCACCTACTTCCCCTCGTCGTGGCAGGACCAGCCGCCCCGGTTCGCCCCTGCTCCGCCGGCATCGCCCCTGGTCACGGGGGTCGTACCGGAGGACGAGCGGGCCGGCTACGACGTCCACGCGGTCATCGACGGGCTGGTCGACGCCGAGAGCTTCTTCGAGCTCAAGCCCCTGTTCGCCCCTGAGCTGGTCGTCGGGCTCGGGCTGCTCGACGGCCGGCCCACCGGCTTCGTGGCCAACAACCCGGCGGTCAAGGGCGGCGTGCTGTTCGTCGACTCGGCCGACAAGGCGGCCCGCTTCGTGTGGTGCTGCGACGCCTTCAACATCCCACTGGTGTTCCTCACCGACGTGCCCGGCTTCATGATCGGCACCCACGTCGAGGCCCAGGGGATCATCCGCCACGGCGCCAAGATGGTCACCGCCATCTCCGAGGCCACCGTGGCCAAGGTGTGCGTCGTGCTGCGCAAGGCCTATGGCGCCGGCCTGTACGCCATGTCGGGTCCGGCCTTCGAGCCCGAGGCCACCCTCGCCCTGCCCACGGCCAAGATCGCGGTGATGGGGCCCGAGGCGGCCGTCAACGCCGTCTTCGCCAACAAGATCGCTGCCATCGAGGACCCCGACGAGCGGGAGGCCTTCGTGGCCGAGCAGCGGGCGATCTACGAGACCGACGTCGACATCGTGCGGCTGGCCTCGGAGATGGTCGTCGACGCCATCGTCGAGCCCGAGACACTGCGCGACGAGCTGATCCGCCGGCTGGAGCGGGCCGAGCGCAAGGACCGCCACTTCTCGCACCGTCGCCACGGCGTGCCGCCGGTCTGATGTCCGACCTCGGGCCCGCCCTCCCCGAGCTGCCGTCGTCGATCGCCATCCGCGACGTCGGCCCCCGCGACGGGCTCCAGCCCGAGGAGCCGGTGGCGGTGGCCGATCGCATCGCCCTCGTCCACGCCCTCGTCGCCGCCGGCGTCACCCGTGTCGAGGTGGCGGCGTTCGTGTCGCCCAAGGCGGTGCCGGCCATGGCCGGGGCGGCCGAGGTCGTGGCCGGCATCGAGCGCCGGGCGGGCATCACCTACGCCGCCCTGGTCCCCAACCTGCGGGGCGCCGAGATGGCGCTGGCGGCCGGGGTCGACGAGCTGACGGTCACCCTGTCGGCCTCGCCCACCTACAACCGCCGCAACGTGAACATGGAGGTCGACGAGTCGGTCGCGGTGATCGCCACGATCGTGGCCGCTGCTGGATCGACCCCGGTCGACGCCGTCGTCTCCTGCGCCTTCGGGTCGCCCTACGAGGACGACGTCAGCCCGGCCGTCGCCGTCGCCCTCGGGTCCAGGGCCGCCGACGCCGGCGCCGCCCGCCTGACCTACGCCGACACCACCGGCATGGCCACGCCGCTGCGCATCGCCGAGCTCCACGGCGCGCTGGCCGGCACGATCGACGACGTCGGGCTCCACCTCCACGACACCCGGGGCACCGCCCTGGTGAACGCCTATGCCGCCCTGGGTCTCGGGTTCACCCGGTTCGACACCGCCGTCGGCGGGCTGGGCGGGTCGCCGTTCGCCCACGGGGCCGGCGGCAACCTGGCCACCGAGGAGCTCGTCGCCCTGTGCGACGACCTGGGCGTGGCCACCGGCATCGACGTCGAGGCGCTGGTCTCGGCGGCGGCGCTGGTGGAGGAGCTGGTCGGCCGCCCGGTCCCCAGCGGCGTCGCCCACGCTGGCCCCCGCACCCGCCGCTCGCCCTCCCGCTAGCCCCGAATGGCCCGGCCCCGGGGGGCTGGGGCAGGGTGTCGCCGTGCCGTGGTGTGAGGGTTGCGACCGCTTCTACAACCCGAGCACCCTCGGCCCCGACGGGACCTGCCAGCAGTGCGGCCGCTTCATCGCCAGCATCGACGACGAGCCGGCGGACGAGCGGGGGAGCGGGCGGGCGCCGTGGCACTTCTACGTGCTGGTGGCGTGTGTCGTGATCTACCTCGGCTGGCGTCTGCTCCAGGGCATCGACGCGCTCCTGCGCTGGATCTTCTGACCCCACCCGCCCCGGGAACGGGTTCGGCCCGGCCGGGATCGTCCGCCTATGGTGGTCCCTCCCACGGGCTGTGGCGCAGCTTGGTTAGCGCGCTTGACTGGGGGTCAAGAGGTCGGGAGTTCGAATCTCCCCAGCCCGACGCAGAAATCCCAGGTCAGAGGCCCTCCCCGGAGGGCCTCTCCTGCTGTCGAGGCTCCGACGGTCGCCGCTGTCAGCGCGTCTAGAGGTCGGCGATGGTGGTGGTGGGGCAGCCGGCGGCGTCGCTCAGGGCAGGGGCGACGGCGAGGAGGGCGGCGGTCGCAGCCAGGGGCGCTCGGATCTCGTAGCGGGTCTGGGCGCAGTCGAACCTGAGGGCGGCCTCGTCTCGGACGGTGCCGGTCAGCGCCGTCCCCCCGCCGGGCACCTCGACCCTGTTGGGGCCGACGAGGCCAGCTCCGGGAGGGGGTGGGGCGGTGGGTTCGATGGGCGAGCTGCCGATCGACATCGGTGTCCCATCGGCGGTGAACGATTCTCGGGCGCCGGTGGCGGTGCAGCAGTCCTGTAGCCCCGCGACCGTGACCATCTCCTCGATCGACCGCCCGGCGCCGTCATCGTCGCGGTCTCCCCACCGGTACCGGTGGAGCTCGAGCCCTTCGGAGTCGTAGGCGACGATCTGCCACGTCTCGGGCGCGCCGTCGACGAACCCGCCCACGACCGAAGAGGTCGTGCTGTCCACTCGATGGATCGGCAGCTCCTGCGGCGTGCCGTTGACGGGCTCGTAGACGACCCTGGTCGATTCGATGGGAACGATCGCGAACAGGTAGGGCTCGCCGGCGATCTCCGACCGAGTGGGGTTGATGCGGCCGGGATCGTCGCCCAACCCGGCACCGTTGACGACCGTCCCCTCGCTGTCGGCCACCTTCAGCTCGAGCTCGGCTCCGGTCCAGACCAACCGGTAGCTCTCTGCGCCCACCTCCCCTTCATCGATCACCGTCCCGCTGATGGGCGCGAACGGGCCGTCCGACGCCTCGTAGGTGAGCACCGCGCCCTGCCGGGTCAGGACGAGCTGGTCTCCCGTGATCTCGTAGCCGATGCCGCCGGGCTCGAAGACCCCGCGGAGGAGCTCGACCAGCGCGCCCGAGCAGCCCATCAACGTCGTCGGGCCTCGCTCCGAGCCGAGCTCGATCGAGCCCGGCGTCGGCCGGTCGTAGGGCCCAGAGACACCGTTGCAGGCGTCGGAGGCGGACAGGGTGGGCCCGGTCCACGGGCAGTCCGGCGTCCCGGAGCGCTCTCCGCACGGTGACTCCGCACTGAGGAAGAGCCCGATGTCCTCGCGCCCACCAAGGCCCAATGGCTGCCCGTCCCCCTCCGCCCGCACCAGCCACCAGCGAGTGCCGACCAGCGGCCGATCGGACGCTGATGGCGGATCCTGCGCGGCATCCGTGGACACCCGGCGGTCGGCCTCCGCCTGATCGAGCAACCCCCAGGCGAGAGCCCCGACCGCCAGGGTCAGGAGGGCGACGGCAGCCACCAGGACCAGCCGGTGGGGGCGGAACGCAGGTCCTGGCGTCGTCTCCCGCAGCCGGGGCGGGGCATCGCCGGCCTCGCGGGCGAGGGCGTCGAACCCGGCCCGCAGCCGGGCGGCGAGGTCGGCGTCGTCGAGGTCGTTCATCGCAGTTCCTTCCTGAGGTGGGCTCGGGCGCGGGCCAGCTGCTTGCGGACCGAGCCCTCGCTGATCCCGAGGTGCTCGGCGACCGCCGACGGAGCCAGGTCCGCCCAGTAGGTGAGGAAGACCGCCGCCCGCTGCTGCACCGAGAGTGCGTCGAGGGCCGCCAGCAGCTCGGGGACCGGGTCAGGGGCGGCGTCGATCGACGGGGCGGCTGCCGTCCGTCGCTCCCGTAGCTCACGGCGCAGATCTCGTCGGTGGGCGCTGCGGACCTCGTTCACGACCGCCCGCACCAGATAGGCCCCGTGGTCGCGGACCTGAGGCCAGGCCGGAGACGACATCGCCCGGACGACGGCATCGGCCACCACGTCATCAGCGGCGGATGGGCCCGCCAAGGCCGCCGCCAGGGCCAGCAGCCGGGGCGCGTGGGTGGCGTACACCTCGGCATCGAGGTCCGTCAGGGGCCTCGTCGATCCGCCCGGCTGGATGTCCACCACGTCCAGTAGACGCCACCAGACCGCCGTCCGGGTGACACAACCCGCCGATCCGGCGATCTCCGGCCCCGAGGGAAGGTTGCTCGACCGTTTGTGTCGCTGGCCGGCCCGGTAGTGCGGTGGCCATGACCACGCAGGACTCTCCGGCGGACGTGCTCACCTCGCGCCCACCGCCCGAAGCGCAGCGAGTGCTGTGGCTGGTCACGTACGTGTCTCTCGGCGTGGGATGGGTCCTGATCGTCGCTGTCTCCATCTTGGCCCTGGCGACGGGCGGCAACCCTGCTGGGATCCTGTTCCTCGTGGGCCTCGGGGTGTTCTTCACGGTCGTCGTCGTGCTGTTCCGGCGGCCTCCGCTCGTGCGTCAGCGACAGCGAACCTCGACCTGACCCACGACCCGGCATCAGCGGCGGGCATGGGCGATGAGGAAGGGGATCCATCGCACCTCGGCATCGACTCCGGACGGGGTGCGGGTGCGCACGGGGAGGGCGATCCCGGGTCGGAGCAGGTCGACGGCGTCCCTCGGCACGAAGTCGTCGATGCGGACGTCGACCGGCGCACCCCCGGGTGGGAACAGCCGAAGTCCGAGAGCGACCGGGTTGCGGCCACGGACGAGGACGGTGCTGATGCTCACCTCGGTGACCGCGGCGATGACCGTGGGCCAGGTCTCGTCGGCGTGGAGCCGGGTCCCGTGCTTCAGGGCGAGGACGGGGAGCACGCACGCCGCCGTGATGAGCGCGAGCGCGAACCCGGCCCACGTGAAGGGCGAGGGCAGGAAGACGGAGACGACGGCGATCAGGCCGGCGGAGCCCAGCACGGCCAGCACGGCGACGCTGTCGCGCCGGCCGACCGAGTCCTCCCAGACCTCGCTCGTGTACCCGGTCGGCGGTGGGTCGGCGGGCTCGGTGGCCCGCGCCTCGTCGGCCGGCCCCTCGTGCGCCCACCCGCTCGCGATCCGGTCGACGATCGCGATCCCGAGCTGGGGATCGCAGCGCACCTGGACGACGTCGCCGACCTTCACCGGTGGCTGCACGGGGTTGACCGCGACACGGCAGCCGCGCCGTTCCACCAGGCCGTCGACCTCGAGGCCCAGCTGCCAGACGGGGCACTCCCAGCTGCCGGTGCCGGAGTCGCTGTAGGCGACCGCTCGGAACGTCTCTCGGACCCCCACGACGCGAGCCCGACGTAGCTCACCCCCTGCGAGCAGCCGATCGACGGTCGCCCGGTCGGTCTTCGGTGCCGGCCGATGCGGCGTCCCCTCGTCGGACGGCGCGTCGGTCCGCACCCGCCCGAAGGCCGCCTGCACTCCGCGGTCGGCGACCCCGTTCAGCGGGTCGCTGGCGAGCTCGCCGAGGCTCGTCGGCGGCGTCCACGGGCCGGGCTGCGAGCTCACGCGCCCACCGTCTCGACCGCCTTCGCCGCCATGGGCCGATCGTCAGGCCCGCCCCGAGCGCTGGTCTTCCCAGGCGCGCCGGTGGGCCTCGGCCCCCGGCCAGTCCGACCGGTACGTCGCCACGATGTGGACGTCGTGGTGGCGCCCCTCGGCGAAGACGTGGTCGCGGAACCGGCCCTCCAGCTGGAAGCCCAGCATCGTGCTGTCGGACAGGCCCTCCTCGACGCCGTCGAAGACGAAGTCGGGGACCTCGGCGTAGAGCTTGTGGAAGTTCCAGGTGGCGAAGACGTGGTCGATGATCAAGGTGAGGGCCCGCATCCCCGCCCCCAGGCCGACGACGGGGGCGGCCATGGCCACGGCGATGGCGCAGTGGCCGTTGCGGAGATCGGCGTTGTAGGCCACCACGTGGCCGATGCGGGCCTCGCTGCCCTCGCCGCCGGCCCGCTCGCCCACGACGAACTGGGTCAGGACGGCCTGGTTGACCTGGGTCGAGAACTCCTCGAACGAGGGCACGTGGCCCCGGAAGCGCCAGGAGCTGGCGATGGCCGTGTCGATCGACAGCTGGTAGAGGAACGGGTGGTCCTGGCGGGTGACCGGTGCCAGGAAGATGCGGTCGTCCTCCAGGCGGTGCGGCACAGGGAGGAGCGGGGGCGGCCCCGCCGGGGTCGTATCGGACATCGTCCCGCCGTCGTCAGTTGGAGAAGGTGGCGTTCAGGTAGCAGTGGTCCGAGTACTGCGACGTGTCGAACCGGCTCTGGTAGGTGCCGCAGCTGGTGGCCCCCGAGCTGGCCGGGAACCACGCAGTGGGGGCGTAGTTGTAATCGATCTTGTTCTCGACGGCGTAGTCGTAGACGGTCTCGAGCGAGGCGGTGGGGAACAGCGACCCGTCGGCCTCCCACGAGACCGGCCACGGGGTGTTGGCCGTCGGCTGGAGGTTGAAGTCCCCCGAGACGATCAGCTCCGGCACCCGCGCGGAGGTGACGTACCGGGCCTCGTTCGACTGCTGCACCGGGTCGGCGATGTTGTTGGTGGCGATGTGGACGACGCAGGCGTCCCAGTTGAAGCCGAAGCCCGCCTTCGCCTGGCACCCGATCGAGCGGGCCTCGGCGGGGACCTGGCCGCTGTCGTAGCTGCCGGCCGAGAACTTGAACTGGGTGGCGCTGCCGATGTCGGCGCCCACGGTGTACAGCGAGTCGCCGAAGTTCCCCGAGCACGATGCGTGGTACGAGAGCGTCTGGAAGAAGTCGCCGGCGTGCGAGGTGAACTGGCCGTCGAGGTACAGGTGCGAGAGTCCGCACACCTCGGTGGCGCCGATCGTCCAGGGCGAGTTCGCCCCCTGGTTGAAGACCGAGTTGCGCAGGTAGGTGTGGCCCCAGAAGTTGCGGTACTTGTCGTTGCCCTGGATGTGGCAGGCCGCCGAGCAGATGTTCATGGTGGCGGCCCGGCCGGTGTAGGCCGCCGCCGGCTCGGCCGGGACGCCCGGCCCGCCGACGAGCGGGACGGCGGCGACCGATGCGCCGACCGCGACACGTGCTGCCGTCCGGACGACCTTCGCCCGACGGGCCCGCGCCTTCTTCTGCTTCACCTTCCGCCTCCGGTCGCGTGTCTGCGCCATGTCAGCCCCCCTCGCCTTCTCCGTCTGGTACTGGTTCACCCTCGGCCGGATCGGCCCCCTGGGTCGCGGGGTCGAACGGCACCTCGTAGTCCGCCGGGTAGGTCATGAGCTCGCCGCCGATGAGCCCGTAGGACGACGGGCGGGCCTGCACCGCCAGGGTGTGCCAGCCCCTGTCGTCGCGCGAGATGTTGAGAACGGTGCCGGCGTGGGCCAGCGTCCCCGACCGGTCGACGACCGGCAGCGCCCCCGCCATCTGGCGCTGGAGCGGCTGACCGACATCGGACGGCACTGCCGTCCAGCGGCCGCCCTGGAGCTCCCACGCCTCGTCCGGGCCGACCACCGCCAGCCCGTCGGCCAGGCACGAGGCCGCACCGTCGATGCCGTCGAGCAGTCGGTCCACCGCCGGGTCGGCCTCGACGGGGGCCAGGTCGCGGAGTCCGGGACCGGCGACCACCGTCTTGGGGGCCAGGGCCTGGCCCGAGGTGGTGTCGTCCTCGACCCCCACGAAGCCGTCGCCATCGGGGCACAGGGTGGCGAAGGCTCGGTCGACCGCCTCCGCCTGCGGAGCGTCGGCCCAGCGGACGAGGATCGTCCCCGTGCCGTTGGCCACCCGGAACACCGTCGACTCCCCGTCGGTCACCGGGGCGAAGTAGACGTTGCCGCCGACGTCCGAGAGGGGCACGGGCACCTCGAGCTCGACCCGCTCGGGCTCACCGTCGGCGGTGACCCGCCAGGCCCCGACCTCGCTGATGACGCCTTCGTCGCACCCGCCGTCGTCCTCGCACAGCCCGGCCAGGCCCTTGAGCCCGCCGGCGCCGTCGGACACGAACCCGAGGGACGAGATGGACTGGTCGAAGGGCAGCTCGCTGACGTCCCAACGCCCGGTGGCGAGGTCGCGCCGGGCGAGCTGGTCGAAGTCCGAGTACCAGAGCGAGGCCTCGTCGGTGGCCACCGGCGATCCGAGGAGCTGGGGCAGCGGCGTCCCCTCGAGGGCGTTGGCCGCGGCGACCGGCCCGGTGGCCTCACCCTCCTGCGCCGTGTCGACCGGCTCGTCGTCGCGGCCGCACCCGGCCACGCCGAGCGCAAGGACGGCCACCGCTGAACCCACCACCCGCCATCGCCGATGCATCAACCCTCCTGATGTCGTTGTGACGAAAGATACACGAAAACTCGACGCTACCGAGGCGTCAACACGCAGAGCTCGTTGCCATCGGGATCGGCCATGACCACCCACGAGACGTCGCCCTGGCCGATGTCGATGCGCGTCGCACCGAGAGCGACGAGCCGGTCGACCTCCGCCTGCTGGTCGCCGGTCGCCGGGGGGGCGATGTCGAGGTGCAGCCGGTTCTTCCCGAGCTTGGGCAGCAACGGCGGACCCCACGTGATCAGCGGTCCGGTTCCGTCCGGGTCGCGTATCGCCGTCTCCTCGTCCTGGTCCCAGACCAGCGGCCAGCCGAGGGCGGCGCTCCAGAAGTAGCCGACCTCCGGGGTGCCATCGCAGGTGATCGATCCGAAGCGCCCGCAGCCGGCGAGGAACCGGTTGTCCGGCTCGAGCAGGCAGAGCTCGTTGCCCTCGGGGTCGGCCAGCACGACGTGCCCTTCCTCGGGGCGCTGTCCGATGTCGATGTGACGGGCACCGAGCTCGACGAACCTCTCGACGGACTCGCGCTGGTCGTCGAGAGAGGTGGTCGTCAGATCGAGGTGGATGCGGTTCTTCCCCACCTTCTCCTCGGGCACGGATGCGAACTCGATGGTGAACCTGGTGCCGTCGGTCGGCACCAGCGCGACGACCTCTCCGTCGTCGTCGCCCACCTCCCAGCGCAACGCGTCCGCCCAGAAGTGCGCCAGACCGAGCCGATCGTTGGCATCGAAGCAGAGTGCGACGAGCCGAGATCTCATCTCGCGAACGTACCGAGGCGGACGCGTTGCGACGTCCTGCATTTCCCGCCGATCGGCGGGGCTACTTGGCGCCGTCGGAGTCGCAGTTGTCCTGGATCCAGTCGTCGACCCGCTCGCTGGCCTCGTCGACCTCGTCGCCGCCCTCGGCAGCCGAGGTGATCGCCTCGAGGAGCTGCTCCGGGTCCTCGGCCTGCTCGACCTCGTCGGCCAGGTCGGATGTGGCCTGGCTGATGGTGGTGATGTCGTCCTTGATCTCCTCGGGCGCCTCGCCCTCGAGGTCGTTGGTCTGGGTGGCCACGTCGGAGAACACGGACTTGGCCTCCTCCAGGTCGACGTTCTCGGGGTCCTCCTGGAACTGCTCGCTGACCTCTTGGTTCCGGTCCTCGTAGGTGCGGTACTGCTCGCAGAAGTCGGCTGTGTCCTCGTCGTCACCGCAGGCGGTCGTGACCGTCAGGGCCACCACCGCCAGGCCTGCCAGTGCGCGCGTGCGCCTGCTCATGGTCGTTCGAACCGCCACGTCGTCCCTCCAGAGGGTCGCCCGCCCGATCGGGGTGATCGGGTCGGCCGGCCCTCTGCCCACCCGTCCGCTGCGTACACATCCGTCGCTTCGTGTCACCCACCGTGGGCGCGACCGGGCCCGTCGTCGTAGCATCCGGGCCGGCGAGGCGAGCGGCACACCGGTCGGGGCCTCGCGACGGAGCGGAGGTCCTCTCGTGGACTCGAACGACCATTCGGTGCTGGATTTGGTCCGACGTCTGGAGCAGCGCGTCGAGGCGCTCGAGGCGGAGAACCGAGACCTGCGGGAACGACCCGCCGCGCCGCCATCGCCGCGCCCCGGTGACACCGGCCCGGGCTCGACGGTCGGGCGCCGGGCCCTCCTCATCGGGGCCGCCGGCGCCGCCGCCGGGGCGGGTCTCGCCCTGGGAGCCGACGCCGTCGCACCGGCACCGGCGGGCGCCGCCGCCGGAGGCCCGGTCGTGCTCGGCGCGGTCAATGACGCCGCCGGGAC
>DATHEV010000862.1:0-4567 GCA_035318405.1 Iamia sp. | reverse complement strand
TCCAGGTGGAGGTCACCATGACGTGGGCGATCAGCTGGAGCTCGAACGTGGGGGCGTCGGGTGATCTCGGTGCGGTGTCGCGCACCGTGACGATCCCCACCCGCGTGGCCGAGCACCAGGCGGTGGGAGAAAGCGGGGTTCGAGGATGAGCGCGGCGGTCGATGGCGCCGCTGTCCGAGCTCTTCGGAGGGACGACAAGGCAGAGCGCGTTCATGTCAATGGACCGCGGGTCCGGCGCGTTCCCTGGATCGCTCTTGGAGTGATCCTCGTGCTCGTCGGGGCGCTGGGCTTCGGCCTCATGTTGCAGTCTGCGGGCGACCGGACATCCGTCGTGGTCGCCTCGCGAGACATCAACCCCGGTCAGCAGATCGAGCGGGCTGACCTTCGCTTGGTCGACATGGCGGTGGACGGCGAGGCCGCCTTCCTCACGGCAGCGGAGAGGGACGGCCTGGTTGGCCAGGTCGCGACATCCAGAATCCCAGCGGGGTCGGTCGTGAACCGCGACCAGTTCGCCGCTGACTCGGGATTGAAGCCGGGGCAAGTCGTGATCGGCGTGCCGCTGGGGCCAGGCGGGGTTCCGGTGCCCGACCTTCGCGTCGGTGACCGAGTCCGCCTCCTCGAGACGGCAGTAGAGGGCGAGGAGGTGGACGCCGATGACGACACCCAGCCGCTGGGGACGGCCGACGTCTACCTGGTGACCCCGGGCTCGCAGCCCGATGTCACCTTCGTGTCGCTGGCTGTGACTGACGATCTCGCCCAAGGCGTCGCCGACGCCGCTGCGGCCCAGAGGCTGCGCCTCGTGCTGGTCCCCACTGGTGAGGAGCCGGAGGGGTGAGCCTCGTAGCAATCGGGTCGGTGCACGGTTCGCCGGGCGTGACCACGACGGTGTTGGGGATGGCCGCCGCATGGCCATCGGCAACCGGGCGCGATGTCCTGGTCGTTGAAGCCGATCCAGACGGTGGCGTGCTCGCAGCCCGGTTCGACGAGCTCAGCGCGGACAAGACCTTGGCCGACGTGGCGGTCGACATCCGGCGGGCCTTCGCGGTGGAGCGGGTGATGGAATCGACCCGGCGGCTGTGGGGCGGGGTGTCGGTCGTCGTGGCCCCGCCTTCGGCAGAGCGAAGCCAGTCTGCGCTCGTCACCTGCGCCGAGCGCCTTGCGGTCGGCCTCTCCGATGCGAAGGAGGTCGACGCGCTTGTCGATGTCGGACGGATGACCGTCCGGTCGCCGTGTCTGCCTCTGGTTCGACACGCCGGCATGGCCCTTCTGGTCACCCGGCCCACCTTCGAGGACGTGGCGATCGCCGCCCCCCGGGTGGCGGAGCTCGGTGCGCAGGGTTGCGAGGTCGGCTTGGTCGTGGTGGGCGACAGGCCCTACCCGCCTGCGGAAGTGGCTGCAGCTGTGGGTGCCGATCTCGTGGGCGTCGTCCCCGCTGACGCTCGGTCCGCGGGCCTGCTTGCAGGCGGACCGGGAGCGGACCGTCGGCTGCGGCGCTCGCTCCTGTGGCGGTCGCTCCATGAGCTCGCAGGGATGCTGTCGTGGTCGGTGAACCCGTCGGCGGGCTCTGTTCCCGTGGGTCCGGATGAGGCGCCACGCAACGTCACCGGTGGTTCTCCCGCTACTGACGGGGAGCCGACGACATGACGATGATCGACGTTGACGCTGGGGTCGTTCGCCGTGTCTCCGAAGAGGTGAGCGAGCGTCTTGCCGCGGAAGCCGAGACCGACCGCCAGATCCGAACCGACCCCATCATCCGGGAGGCGCGGGCAGCCGTCCTGATCAACGAGAGCCTCGATCGGCTGGCTCGTGATCGGCTGGATGAGGGCGGTACTCCGCTGGGTGCGGTCGAGGAAGATGAACTCGCAGCTCGCGTTCGGGCTCAGTTGTTCGGGTTGGCGGAACTGGAGCGCCTGGTCTCCGACGACACGGTGGAGAACGTCTTCTGCAACGGCTGGGACACGGTCCTGCGGCGCCACTCCACCGGCCTGCGTGAGCAAGTGGACCCCATAACCGCTGACGACGAGGCCCTGACCGAGCTTCTGCGGCAGGCGGCCGCAACGCAGGGTCGGACCGAGAGAAGGTTCGACACCGGCCGGCCGTGGGTCTCGTTTCGCTTGGCGGATGGATCGCGACTGACCGCCGTTCGAGAGGTCTCGGGTCGGACCATCTTCGCCCTCCGGCGTCACCGGCACTCAGACGTGACGATCGCCGACCTGCACCGCCTGGGGTCGGTGAGCGACCTCCTGGCTTCGCTGTTGCCGGCGGCAGTGCGCTCCCGCAGAAACCTCATGATCGTCGGAGGCACAGATGCGGGCAAGACGACGCTGCTTCGGGCTCTGCTGAACGAGGTGCCGTCTGGCGAGCGGTTGGTCACCGTCGAGGACGCGCTGGAGCTCCAGCTCTCGCGCCATCCGGAACGGCACCCTGACCTCGTCGAGCTCGAGTGCCGAGAGGAGAACATCGAGGGGCGAGGTGAGGTGACCATGCGGGACCTGACACGGCTCGCGCTGCGGCTCTCGCCCGACCGAGTGATCGTCGGAGAGGCGAGGGGTCCGGAGATCCTCGACATGTTCCAAGCGATGTCGCAGGGCAACGACGGCTCGATGGGGACGCTGCACGCGCGGTCGACGGCCGATGCGTTCGTTCAGATCATGCGGTACGCGCTGAAGGCCCCGGAGCACCTCTCGCCGGAGGCCGTGGCGGTGGACATCGCGGCATCGCTGGACCTGATCGTGCATGTCGCGAAGACGGGAGACGGCCGGCGGGCGGTCACGTCGGTTCGAGAGGTCGTTGGCCACGACGGAGCCATGGTCTTGTCGAACGAGGTGTTGGGGCCGGACGAGTACCGCCGGGCGATCCCGACGGGGCGGCCCTTCCAGGACGCCACGCTCGACGCCCTGGTCGAGGCGGGCTTTGAGCCGGGCCTACTCGAGTCCTCAGGGGGGTGGAGCTGGTGAACGAGTTGACGGGCACAGTCCTGGGCGGCCTGGTCGGGCTTGGCCTGTTCGTCGTCGTTCTCGGCATCCGCGGCGTCCCAGCACGAGGGCTGCGGCGGCAGGTGGCCCGCGGTCCGATGCCCGATCGACTCATCCTCCGCAGTTCCCTGGCCGCGGCAGCTCTTGTGGTCGTGTGGCTGGCGACGGGATGGCCGGCCGGCGCGGTCATGGCCGCGGTGGGGAGTGGAGCACTTCCGTCCCTGACGGGAGTCAGGGCGCGGAGATCGGAGGCTGTGGCTCGCATTGAGGCGATCGCCACGTGGGCCGAGCTGCTGCGAGATGTGATGGCAGCGGCGGCGGGGCTTCAAGAGGCCATCGTGGCGACAGGACCGCTCGCCCCGGCGCCAATCCGCCCGGAGGTCCAACGGTTGGCACATCGCATCTCAACCCGTGGCCAACGCCTGGCCCCGGCCCTTCGAGCCTTCGCCGACGAGCTGGCTCATCCCCTCGGGGACATGGTCGTGACGTCACTGCTCCTGGCATCGGAGCGCCAAGGGCGAATGGGGGACCTCCTGGGGGAGGTGGCAGTCTCGGCCCGGAAGACCGTGGCGATGCGGTTGCGAGTCGAGGCGACCCGGACGCGGACCTACGTCACCACACGTCTGATCGTGGGCATCACCGTCCTGATCTCGGTGTGGCTGATCGGGTTCCGCCGTGACTACCTGGCACCGTTCGACTCGCCGGGGGGTCAAGTGATGTTGGTACTCATCGGCTCGATCTTCTGCGTGGCCGGTGTCCTGATGCATCGCATGGCGACGCCGACGGAGCTCGCCCGGTTGCTCGGCGGGGAGGGGGACGAGTGATCCTCCAAGGACTGGTGGCCGGCGCGCTGGTCGGGACCGGGCTGCTTCTGATTGTGGCTGGGGTGCTGGTCCCCTCGTCGGCCCGTCTCGAGCGGCGGTTGGCTCAGCTCTATGAGCCACCTCCGACGGAGGGCATGGCGATGGTGCGGGCCCGATGGCAGGCATGGGCCCTGCGCGCGATGGCGACGGCCGGTGGTGACGTGCAGGTCCTCCACCGCGACCTGGCCGCGTGCTCGATGAGTCCTGAACGTCACGCCGTGGCGAAGCTGACCTTCGCGACACTTGGGGCCGGATTGCCGGTGGGCGTCGCGCTGGTGTGGGGTTTCGCTGGGATCTCCGTTCCCGTCGGTGCCGTCGCCGTGCTGGCGTTGGCCGCCGGGGCAGCCGGCTTCTTCGTCCCCGATGTGCTGCTGGCCCGCCGCGCGGCACTTCGGCGTCGCGACTTTCGCTACACCCTGAGCCTCTTCCTCGACCTCGTCGTCGTCGTGCTGGCGGGGGGCGGAGGAGTTGAGACGGCATTGCACGATGCAGCCAACGCGGGCTCGGGATGGAGCTTCTCCGAGCTGCGACGAACCTTGAACCGAGCGCGGATGCGCCGAACCTCGCCGTGGGCCGCGCTGCGGGAGCTGGGTGAGAACCTGGGCTCGGCCGAGCTGATCGAACTTGCCTCGGCAGTTGAGCTGGCCGGGACGTCGGGAGCTCGGGTGCGGGAGTCCTTGCGTGCCAAGGCCATAAGCGTGCGGGACCGCGAGCTGGCCGAGGCGGAGG
>DATHEV010000861.1:0-2402 GCA_035318405.1 Iamia sp. | reverse complement strand
CGTCGGCGTAGTCGGCGTGGTCGGCGTGGTCGGCGTGGTCGGCGTGGTCGATGCTCGTGTCGCCCGCCGGTCCGGCCAGGGCACGGCGGGCCAGGAGGCCGGTCCAGACCAGGTTGACGGTGACGACGACCGCCTCGACCGCGAACAGCCCCTCGATCCCGCCCCCGGCCGCGAGGACGGCGATGGACGCCGGCACCGCCACGGCCCCGGTCACCATCCCGACCACGTTGGCGTCGCGCCACCGCTGGGCCCCGACGAGCACCGCCATGGGGAGCATCTGCACCGTCGCCAGCAGGGTCACCAGCGCGGCGAGGAGCCAGGCGGCCCGCGGCTCCACGCCCCACAACACGGGGGCGGCGACGGCCACGCCCGCGGCCACACCGGTCGTCACGTGCAGGCGCAGACCCCAGTGGGCGGCTCGGCGAGCGGCGGTCGCATCGCCGCTGCCCAGGCCGGCGCCGATCGCCCGCACCACGGCGACGAAGCCACCGGCGCCGGCCAGCGTGGTCGCCGCCGCCGACACGAACGCGATCAGGCTCTGCCGTCCGAGCCCGGCCGCGCCGAGCTCGCGATCGACCGCCACCGACAGGACGAGGACGTAGACGTTCGGGACCAGGACACTGGCGACGACCCAGAGCCCGCCGCCCACGGGCCCGGCGCGCCGCACCGGGTCGGTCACGAGGCCCCCCGGGAGAGCTCGCCGTAGAGCGCCTCGTAGTCGGTGAGCATCCGACCCCGACCGTGGCGGGCCGTCACCAGCTCCCGCCCCACCTCGCCCATGGCCCGGCCCTCGTCCGGGGCCCGCAGGACGGCGACGAGAGCTGCGGCCACGGTGGCCGGTTCGGTGTCGTCGACCAGGACGCCGGCCCCGGATCGGAGGAGGCGCCGCATGCCGCCCACGTCCGGCGCGACCAACGGGGTCCCGGCGGCAAGCGTCTCCAGGGCGGCCAGCGACAGGCCCTCCCGCCGCGACGTCGACACGGCGACCGAGGCCCGCTGGAGCAGGACCGGCACATCCGGCCGGGCCCCGAGGAACCGGACCCGGCCCGGGCCCACCACCGTGGCGGCGAGGGCCTCCAGCTCGCCCCGGAGGGGCCCGTCGCCCACGATCAGGATCTCCGCCTGCGGGACGGACTCGACGACGAGACGAGCGGCGCGGACCACTCGATCGACGGCCTTGGCCTCGACCAGCGATCCCACCGTGACGACCACCGGGGCGGCGGGGTCGAGGCCCAGCTCGGCGTCGAGGTTCCGTAGTGCGGGCTCGTCGTCGACGGGCACGGCCACCCCGTTGAGGACGACGCGCGTGCGGGCGAGCGGGCACCTGTGGGCCACCAGCCGCGTCCGGAGGTCGTCCTCCACGCACACGACCTCGTCGGCCCGCCGGAGGAGGCGCGCCGCAGCGAGATCGTCCCGCGGGTCACCGCCGTGGAAGGTGGCCAGCAGGGGCGGGCGACGGCGGACGCCGAGGGCCAGCGCCGCCCGGGCCACGGCGGTCATCTTGGGGTTGTGGGCGTGGACGACGGTCGGACGCAGGACCCGGACCGCACCGGCGACGGCGAGGACGGCGCGAGCGGCACCGATCGACGATCGCCCCCGGTCGGCGAGGGGGTGGCGCCCGACCCCGTCGGCGGCCAGCTCGTCCCCGAGCGGTCCCGCCGGGGCGGCGACGACGACCTCGTGACCCTGCCCGTGGAGGTGGCGCGCCAGGTCCACGACGATCCGCTCGGCGCCGGCCCGCTCCAGCGTCGGCGAGACGAGCAGGACCCTCATCGGCCCCGCCGATCGAGGGCGACGCGGTAGACGGCCTCCGTCGCCCGGGCCGTCGCCGCCGCCGACCGCTCGGCGACGACGTGACGCCGCGCCCGCTGGGCCCGCGCCTCTGCCGCCTCGGTGTCGAGCAGCGTGGCGCCGATGGCGTCGGCCAGCGCCGCGGCATCGTCCGGCGGCACCAGCACCAGCGCATCCGGGGGCGCCATCTCGGGGACGCCGCCGACGCGGGTGGCCACCAGCGGGATGCCGGCGGCCATGGCCTCGAGACCGACGAGCGGGGTGCTCTCGTAGTGCGAGCTGACGACCACGACCCGGAGCTGGGCCAGGGCCAGGGCGGTCGGGACCGGCCCGGCGAACCGGACGACGTCGGCCAGGCCCGATCGCCGGGCCTGGTCCTCCAGCGCACCGAGCTGGCTCCCGCTCCCGAAGACGACGAAGCGCAGCGACGGATCGCGGGGATGGAGGAGAGCCGCGGCGCGGAGGAAGACGTCCACGCCCTTGACCGGCTCCAGCGCGGCCAGCATCCCGACGGCCGTCCCGAGTGGGCGGGGCAGCGCTCCCCCGACCTCGACGCCGTTGGGGACGACGACGGCCCGAGCAGTTCGGTAGCCGAGCGCCGTGGCCCGGTC
>DATHEV010000860.1:0-2491 GCA_035318405.1 Iamia sp. | reverse complement strand
TGCGGAACTCGAGGAAGTCGAACAGGCGCCGGACCTCGTCGACGTCGGGCTCGCCCATCTTGAGCGCCTCGATGTCGAGGTCGAGCTCGCAGTCGCGGCGCAGGACCATCAGCTCGGCGTTCGAGCGCACCTGGGCCTCGTTGGCGGCCAGGTTCTCGCGCAGCTTCGGGGTCTGGTCGTCGACGTGGGCGAAGAGCTCGTCGAGGGTGCCGTAGGCGTTGATCAGCTTGGCCGCCGTCTTCTCCCCCACCCCGGGCACGCCCGGCAGGTTGTCCGACGGGTCGCCCCGCATGGCGGCGTAGAGCACGTAGAGCTCGGGCCGCACGCCGGTGCGCTCCTCGATGCCCTTCTCGTCGTAGTTGGCGTAGTCCGAGACGCCCCGCTTGTTGTAGATGACCCGGATGTGGGGGTCCTCGACCAGCTGGTAGGCGTCGCGGTCGCCGGTGACGATCAGGACGTCGCGGCCAGCGTCGCGGCACCGGGTGGCGAGGGTGGCGATGATGTCGTCGGCCTCGATGCCCACCTGCTCCAGCGAGGGGATGGCGAGCGTCTCGATGACCTGGCGGACCAGCGGCATCTGCTGGCGCAGGATGTCGGGGGCCTTGGAGCGGTTGCCCTTGTAGTCGGGGTTGGCCTCGTGGCGGAAGGTCGGCTCGGGGCGGTCGAAGGCCACGGCCACGCCGTCGGGCTGGTGGTCCTTCAGCAGGTTCACCAGCATCGACGTGAAGCCGAACACAGCGTTCGTGACCTGCCCCGAGGCGGTGGTGAGGTCGGGAGGGAGGGCGTGGAACGCGCGGTACGTCAGCGAGTTCCCGTCGATGAGCATCAAGGCCATGTCCGCGCCACCCTAGGAGGCGCCGGCCGGGCCCGGCACGGCCACGGCGCGCCGCCCGGTCACACCGGTGCGGGGCCGGGGACGAGGTGGTCGAGGACCCGCCGGGCCGCGTCACGCTCGGCCTTCCACACCATGGCCGAGCCCTCCCGGTCGACCAGTCCGGCGGCGCGCAGGACAGGATCGGCGTGGCGGGCATGGGCCGGCGGGAGCACGGTGGTGGCCGGCAGGCGACGGCCCGCGGCTCGCACGGCGAGGCGGACGAGCGCAGGCCGCTGGGTGGCGCACCAGCGGACGATGTCGGCGCCCAGGGCGGCGTGGGCCCGCTCGTCCTCGGCGATCGACCGGAGGGTCGGGGCCAGCCCCGGGGCGGTGGCGGCGCCGAGCTCCAGGCGGGCGGCGGCCATCGCCTCCCCCACCACGCCGTCGACGTAGGACTCGACGGCCAGCCGCACGATCTCGACCGCGCCGCTCCGGCTGGCCCCCGGCGAGCTCGGGGGGATGTCCGCCCCGGGAGGGGCCGATTCCCCACCGAGCTCGATCGCGAGGCGGCGGCACTGGCGGGCGTGGCGGACCTCGTCGGCGGCGGCGGCCCGGCTGCGCCGCACGAGATCGGCCGGGGCGTCGACGCGCTCGAGCCGGTCGGCCAGGGCGGTGAAGGCCTCCACCGCGGCGGCCTCGTCCCGGGCGGCGCCGGCCCACACCTCGCCCACGCCGCCCGTCGTGGTCGGTGCGGTGCGGACCAGCCGACCCCGATGCCGGCGGGGCCGGCCCTCGACCCACTGCCCGACCACGACGTTCCCCATGGTCGTGGCCACGATCACCAGGCCCATGAGCTCCACGCTCAGCCCGGCCATGGCGGCGAGGGGACGGATCCCGAGCCGCCGGAGCCGCAACCAGACGATGCCGGCGCCGGCGAGGGCGACGCCCGGCCCCATGAGCGGCCAGACGATGTCAGCCGAGACCACGATGTCACCGCGGCCGGCCGTGCGGATCGTCTCCGCCTCCGACCAGCGCAGCACCCCGGAGCCGGCGAGCACCAGGGCCGTGCCCACGGCCAGCAGCCAGAGGCCCGGCTCTCGCACCGTCCCGCCGACGGCCAGGAGGGCCGCCAGGCCGCCCAGGGCGACCACGACGGCGGCCACCCCCTTGCCCGTGCCGACATCGGCCGCGTCCGACCAGTGCAGGGAGCCGGTCGTCGCCGTCAGCAGGGCGGCGCCGACCATCGCACCGCCGAGCCAGAGCGGCCAGCCCGGTGGGCGAGCGGGCGGGCCGGGCGCGACGGGCGGGTTCGGCCCGCCTCCCCCGCCCCCCACCGGTCCGGCCTCAGGTCGGCGGGACGAGGGCGCCGGAGAGGATCTCCTCGGCGACGTGGCGCATGGTGCGGCGCTCGCGCATGGCGGTCTTCTGGACGAAGGAGAAGGCGGCGCCCTCGGTCATGCCGTGGTCGTCCATCAGCTTGCCCTTGGCCCGGTCGACCAGCTTGCGGCTCTCGAGCTGCTCCTCCAGCGAGGTGGCCTGGTCGTGGAGGGCCTTCATCTCCTTGAAGCGACCGAGCGCGACCTCGAGGGCCGGCAGCAGGTCGGCCTTCTGGAAGGGCTTGACGAGCTACGCCAGCGCACCGGCGTCGCGGGCCCGCTCGATCAGGTCGCGCTGGCT
>DATHEV010000859.1:0-2978 GCA_035318405.1 Iamia sp. | reverse complement strand
GGGCCGTAGGAGTTGTTGGTGACCTTGATCGGCGGGCAGGCCGCCGCGCTCACGCCGGCGCCGCAGGGGGCGGCGTGGTTCTCGAGGACCCAGTTGAGGGCCGAGTCGGCCCCGAGGATGTTGAGCCCGGCGCCCACCGAGAGGGCGACGATCGAGGCCCCGGGGGCGGCCCCGTCGAGCTGGTGGGGGGCGGTGCCGGTCGTGGTGACCGGGCGCCCGGCGACGATGCCGGCCACGTGGGTGCCATGGCCGCCGGCCGACAGCGTGTCGGTGTCGTTGAGCAGGGTCAGGTCGGCGAAGCAGGAGCTGGCCGGGATCGGGATCAGCGTCCCGAAGGCGCACAGGCCCTTGAGGTTGCGGACCACGGCGCTGCCCCCGGCGCCCTGGAAGAACGGATGGGTGCCGTCGACGCCGGAGTCGATGATGGCGACGCTCACGCCGCGGCCGTCGAGCGGGGTGCCGGCGACACCGGCGGCCTGGGCCTCGTCGCCCCGTGTGGCCTGGCCCGAGGTGGCGAGGGAGAAGGCGATGGGCTGGTTGCCCTCGACGTAGGTGACGCCGGCCCGCGAGCGCACCGACTGGACCTGGGCGGGGGTGCCGGCGGCGACCACCACGCCGATCGTGTCGAACGAGGTCAGCACGGTCATCCCGCTGGACCGGGCCGCGCTGCGGGCGGTGGTCACGTCGGTGCCGTGGACCATGACCGGCAGCGGGACGAGGGCCCGGGCGCCGGCGAGCTGGTCGGCCAGGGTGTCGGAGACCCGAGCGAGGGCCGGCGCGCTGGCGGCGGGAGCGGCGGCGGCGCCGGTCCCGAACGTCCCGAGGGCGGCGGCCAGCAGTCCGGCGAGCAGGGCGACCCGCCGCCGACGGCGCCGGGGAGGTGCGCAGAGCGCGAGCGTGGTGAGGGGCATCGAGAGGACTTCGGGCCGGAGCGCCGATTCCCTGCTCCGGGCCGCCCCTGCCGCGTCAGGGATCGAGGTCCCTCAGAGCGTCCTCGACCCCGCGGTGGAAGGTGGGATAGGCGTAGATCATCGATCGGAGGACGCCGAGCGGGACCTGGGCGTGGACGGCCAGGGTCAGCAGGCCGAGGACCTCGCCGCCGCTGGGACCCATCGCCGTGGCGCCCACCAGGACGCCGCGGGAGCGGTCGGCGACGAGCTTGATGATGCCCTCGTTGCCGGCCTTGTGGATCCAGCCGCGGGCCGTGGAGGAGACCTCCGCGGTGCCGACGACGACGACGATCCCGGCGGCGCGGGCGTCGGCCTCGGTCGAGCCGACCGAGCCCACCTCGGGGTCGGTGAAGGTGACGCGGGGCAGGGCGGCGTAGTCGGCCGGCTCGTGGTCCTCGCCCAGGATGTCGGCGGTGGCGATGGCCGACTGGTACATCGCCACGTGGGTGAAGGCGCCCTGGCCGGTGAGGTCGCCCACGGCCCACACGCCGTCGGCCACCCGCAGGCGCTCGTCGACGGGGACCCAGCGGGCGTCGTCGGGGACGCCGACGACACCGGCGCCGAGGCCGGCCGGGTCGGCCCGCCGACCGGTGGCCACCAGCAGCTCGTCGGCCTCGACGGTGCGGCCGTCGGCCAGCGTGACGGTGAAGGCACCGTCGTGCTCGACCCGCGTTGCGCCCACCCCGGTGATCACGTGGATCCCCTCGGACCGGAAGACGTCGGCCACGACGGCGCCGGCCTCGGGCTCGTCCAGCGGGAGCAGACGGTCAGCGGCCTCGACGACCGTGACGGTGGCCCCGAAGCGGGCGAAGACCTGGGCCAGCTCGGCCCCGATGGCCCCGCCGCCCATCACGACCAGCCGGGCCGGCACCTCGGTGGTCCGGATGGCGTCCCGGTTGGTCCAGTAGGGGGTGTCGGCCAGGCCCTCGACGGGCGGGATCGACGGCGCCGTCCCGGTGGCGAGCACGACCGCCTTCCGGGCCACGAACACCTCGTCGCCGACCTCGACCCGGTCGGGCGCCACCAGCCGGCCCCGGCCCCGGACGAACCGCCCGCCCTTGCCCACGAAGCGGTCGACGGCGACCTGGTCGTCCCACGAGTCGGTGGCCTCGGCCCGGATGCGCTCGGCCACCGGCGCCCAGTCGGGTGTGACCGTCGAGGCGCCCGCCATCCCGGGGATGCGCCGGGCCTCGGCCAACAGCCCGGCGGCCCGGATCATCATCTTCGACGGGATGCAGCCCCAGTACGGGCACTCGCCCCCGACCAGCTCGGCCTCGATGCCCACGACCGAGAGACCGGCCTCGGCCAGCCGCCCGGCCACGTCCTCGCCCCCTGGCCCCAGCCCGATGACCACGGCGTCGACCGTCTCTGCATCCATGGCCCGCATGCTCGCGCTCGTCAGGGGGTGCCTGCCCGGGAGCGGTGGATGGCCTCCTCCACGGCGTTGCGCCCGGCGGCCGGGCGGTCGGGATCGGGGCGATCGGTCCACGGTCGGCCGGGCTGGGCGATGACGCGCGGCCGATCACCGCGATGACGCTGGGCGGCGTGGACCAGGAAGGGGTGGCACAGGAACCCGTCGCCGGGTGACCCGGTGGCGAGGGCGATCGGCAGGTGGTCGAGCGGCGGAAACGGGTACGGCGAGGTCGTCGCGTCGCCGGTCGGGGCGAGCGCCCGGGCGACCTCGAGGTGCGAGCCCACCCGGATGCGGGTCGGTGCGTCGTCCACCCCGATCTCGGAGAACAGCAGCAGCCAGAGCACGGCCCGACCGTCGGAGCGGGCGTTCACCCCCCAGCGGGAGTAGTCGACCGTGTCCGGGTCGTCGTCGGGCGGGAGGCTCACGTCGATGTGCCAGCCGTCGTCGCCGGGCTCGTCGGGGTGGGGGACGCGGATGGGGAAGGTGCCCATGCCGTGCTGGACGACCCACCGGCCGCCGCCCACGATGGCGTCGGTGGCGGTGATCAGGCGGGGGGCCAGGCCCGGCTCGGCGAAGAGCCCCGCGTGACGGCCCGTGATGCGGACCACGGGCCG
>DATHEV010000858.1:0-6934 GCA_035318405.1 Iamia sp. | reverse complement strand
ACCGTCGACGCCTCGCAGGTCGACCCGGTCGAGGCCATCCGCGAGCTCACCGGCGGCTTCGGGGCCGACGTCGTGGTCGAGGCGGTCGGCCACCCCGCGGTCTTCGAGCAGGCGTTCCACGCCCGCGACCTGGCCGGCACCGTCGTCCAGGTCGGCGTGCCCAACCCCGAGATGCGCATCGACATCCCCATGATCGACTTCTTCGGCCGGGGCGGTGCCCTCAAGCCGTCGTGGTACGGCGACTGCCTGCCCAGCCGGGACTTCCCGCTCTACACCGACCTGTACCTCCAGGGCCGGCTCGACCTCGACGCCTTCGTCAGCGAGACCATCCCGCTCGACGGGGTCGAGGAGGCCTTCCACAAGATGGAGCGGGGCGAGGTCCTCCGATCGGTCGTGGTCATCGAGGGGAGCGGCTGATGGCGGCGGCGGGACCCGGCGACGACGGCCCCCGGGTCGACAAGGTCGTCACGAGCGGCACCTTCTCCATCGACGGCGAGGACTTCGCCGTCGACAACAACATCTGGATCGTGGGCGACGACTCCGAGTGCATCGTCGTCGACGCCGCCCACGACCACGAGCCGATCGTCGAGGCCGTGGCCGGCCGCAAGGTCGTGGCCATCGTCTGCACGCACGGCCACAACGACCACGTCAACGCGGCGGTGGACCTGGCCGATGCCGTGGGCGCCCCGATCTGGATGCACCCGGCCGACACCATGATGTGGGAGCAGGTCCACCCCGACCGGCCCGTCGACGCCAACCTCACCGACGGCCAGGTGATCAAGGTCGGCGGCCGGAAGATCAAGGTGATCCACACGCCCGGTCACAGCCCGGGCGGCTGCTCGCTGCTCGACGCCCCGGCCGACCTGCTGTTCTCGGGCGACACGCTGTTCAACGGGGGTCCCGGCGCCACGGGCCGCTCGTACTCGAGCTTCGCCACCATCATCGACTCGATCCAGGACCGGCTGCTGCCGCTCCCGGACGAGACCGTCGTCCACACCGGCCACGGCGACAACACCACCATCGGCGAAGAGGCCCCCCACCTCGACGACTGGATCGAGCGGGGCCACTGACGGCTCGGCTCCTCAGGGCACCCGCCACGACGTCGCCTCGGCCACGACCTGGGCCATGTCGGTGGCCGGCATGGGCCGGGCGAGGAAGAAGCCCTGGGCGCGGCCGCACCCCAGGTCCCGCAGCCGGATGAGCTGGTCCTCGGTCTCGACGCCCTCGGCGGTCACGTCGAGCTCGAGGGCGTCGGCCATGGCGATGATGGCGGCGACCAGCGCCGAGTCGTGGGTGTCGGTGCCGAGCCCGTCGACGAACGAACGGTCGACCTTCACCGCGTCGATCGGGTACCGCTGGATGTAGCTGAGCGACGAGTAGCCGGTGCCGAAGTCGTCGATGGCGAGCCGGACGCCCAGCGCCTTGAGGCGGATCAGGGTCGCCTCGAAGTAGGCCACGTCCTCCATGAACACGCTCTCGGTGAGCTCGAGGCACAGGCTGGAGCCGGGCAGGCCGGTGCGCGCCAGGACGTCCTTCACGACGGCGGCGATGTCGGGCGCGAGCAGCTGCCGGGCGGAGAGGTTGACGGCGACGGTCAGGTGGGGGTGGATCTCCTGCCAGCGGACCAGCTCCCGACACGCCTGCTCGAGGACCCACGCGCCCAGGGACAGGATCAGCCCCGTCTCCTCGGCGAGGGGGATGAAGTCCTCGGGGCTGATCGGGCCGAGCCGGGCGTTGTCCCAGCGCAGGAGCGCCTCGGCGCACACGAGGGCGCCGGTCGAGAGATCGACGATGGGCTGGTAGTGGACGCGCAGCTCGTCGCGCTCCTGGGCCCGGTGCAGAGCCGAGATCAGGGTCAGCCGCCGGTCGCCGTCGGCGCGAGCCGCCTCGTCGAACAGCTCGATGCGGGCGTGGCCGCCCGCCTTGGCCCGGTACATGGCCGCATCGGAGTCGCGGAGCAGGGTGTCGGGGGTGGCGGACCGGTCGGCCAGGGCGATGCCGGCGCTCAGGGTCAGGGTGATCTCCTGGTCGGCGATGAGCATGGGGCGGCCCACGGCCTCGGCGATCCGTTCGGCCAGCTGCGTCGGCTCCGTGGCCGCCATGTCGTCGCACACGATCACGAACTCGTCGCCGCCGAAGCGGGCCACCGTGTCCTCCGGCCGGATGGCCTCCTCGATCCGGGCGCCCACGGTGCGGAGCACCTCGTCGCCGACGGTGTGGCCGAGGGAGTCGTTGACCAGCTTGAAGTCGTCGATGTCGAAGAACACGACGCCGAGCTGCGTCGACCGCTGGCGCGACCGGACCAGGCCGCGCACCAGCCGGTCGTCGAGCAGGGCCCGGTTCGGGAGGCCGGTGAGGGAGTCGTGGAGCGCCTGGTGCGAGAGCTCCTGCTCCATCCGCTTGCGGGCGGTGATGTCCTGGATCTGCGAGAAGTAGTGGTGGGGCACTCCGGCGTCGTCGCGCACCAGGGTCACCGAGGCCGACGCCCACACGGTGGTCCCGTCGGGTCGGACGTACCGGCGCTCGTCGGCGACGACGTCGCGGTTCCGGTCCAGGGGGGCCGGGGCGGGGGAGAGGTCACGAGGACGCGAGCAGTTTGGCCGGCCCGCCACGTCGTCGGGGTGCGTGTAATCGGTCCACCGCTGCCCGAGCAGCTGGTCCGGGGGACGACCGAGGAGGTCGCACAGCGCCTGGTTCACACGGGTCGGGAACCCTTCGAGGTCGGCGAGGACGGCCCCGGTCGCCGACTGGTCGAAGCTGATCTCGAAGTGGGACTCGGCCTCGCGCCGGACGCGGTCGGCCTCCACCTGTTCGGTCTCGTCGGCCATGGTGCCGGCGACGGCCACGACGCACCCGTCGTCGCCGATGCGCGGCGTCGCCCGGGAGCGCACGTGGCGCTCGGAGCCGTCGGGTCGGACGATGCGGCAGGGGAGGTCGATGGCGGTGCCGTCCTCGGTGGCGGCCCGCCACGCCTGGGTGATCGCCTCGAGGTCGTCGGGGTGGATCAGCGACCCGAACAGCCGCACCGAGGGGACGACGTCGGGCTCGAGCCCCAGGATCCGGCGGTACTCCGCCGACCACGTCAGCGCCCCGCTCGCCACGTCGAGCTCGAAGCTCCCGATGTGGGCCGTGCGCTGCGCCTCGGCGAGGCTGTGCTCGCTCGTCTCCAGGGCCCGGCGCGTCGCGACCCGCTCGGAGATGTCGGTGGCGATCACGGACGCACCGACGACCACGTCCGCCTCGGAGGCCGGCGAGACGGTGAGCAGGACGTCGACCAGGCTGCCGTCCTTGCGCCGGCGCGTGGTCTCGAGCCGTCGGGGGGGACCGCCTGCCCGCAGCTGATCGCGCAGGAGGACCTGCTCCTCGACCCTGTCCTCTGGCGCGATGGCGGCCACGGGCCGGCCGATGATCTCGCCGGCCGTGAACCCGAACAGGGCCTGGGCGGCCCGATTCCAGCTGGTGACCGTGCCGTCGATGCTCGTGCTGAAGATGGCGTCGCCCGAGCCGTCGACGATGGCGGCCAGCTGGTGGCGCTCGGCCTCGTTGGCGATGCGCTCGGAGACGTCGACCGAGGTGCCGATCACGGCGACGAGCTCGCCGTCCGCGCCGAAGATCGGCGTGTTGGTGACGTGCACCCAGAGCGGGCTGCCGTCGCGCCGCCGGACCGCGACGTCCCCGGACCAGACCCGGCCGGCGCGGAGGGCGGCGACCATCGCCGCGGCCAGGGCGGGGTCCTCGTCGCGGTTGATCAGATCGGTCGACCGGCGCCCGACGGCGTCGGCGGCCGACCACCCGTGCATGACCTCGGCGGCCCGGTTCCAGTAGGTGACGACCCGGTAGGTGTCCACCACGACGACGGCCTGGCCGATGGCGCCGAGGATCTCGGCCTGGAACCGGACGTTCGCCTCGGCCTGCCGACGGGCGGAGTCGTCGGCGACGATGATGCCGATGCCGATCACCTCCTCGGCGCGCGACACCGGGAAGCAGCCCACCGACCAGTGGCCGGCCTGCTCCGGATCGGCGCCGCACGGCGTGTCGACCTCGATGTCCATCTCGGCGCGGCCCGTGGCCAGGACGCGGCGGAGAGAGGCCTCCAGCTGAGGCCACAGCCGGGGGACGGCCTCGGCGAAGGACGCTCCGGAGGGGTCGGCGAGGGCCGATCCGCCGATGCTCGTGAGTCGCTCGTTGAGGTTCACCACCTGGAGGTCCCGATCGGCGAAGCCGCAGCCGAACGGCGCCTGGGAGAAGGCGGTGTCGAGGAGGGACATGGCCTCGTCGGCGTCCTGCTGCCGCTTGGCGTCGTCGACATCGATCGCGGTGCCGATCCACCGGACCACGGCGCCGTACTCGTCGAGCACCGGCTTGGCGCGCGCCACGTGCCACCGGTGCACCCCGTCGTGGCGGCGCAGCCGGTACTCGAGGGTGAGGGCGGAGCACGTCCGTCGCGCCTCGACCCACGCCCCGCGGGCGCGGTCGGCGTCCTCGGGGTGCACGAGCGCCAGCCACCCCCAGGTCCCGGCGGCCGGCAGTGACCTCCCGGCGTAGGCGGCGCCCTGGGCGTTGAGGTAGTCGGTCGTCCCGTCGGGCCCGGCGCCCCAGACGATGTGGGGGACGGCATCGCCGAGGAGGATGAGGGCCCGATCGGTGGCGCTGCTCGCCACCAGCGAGGGCATGGGCCTGGCCTACGGAGCGAGGGCGGCGAGGGCCCCGGGGATGGCGTCGGCGGGCATGGGCCGGGAGATGAGGTAGCCCTGGGCCTGGTCGCAGCCGAACTCCCGCAGCATGTCCAGCTGACCCCGCGTCTCGACGCCCTCGGCGATCGACCGGAGGCCGAGGTTGGCGGCGAGGTCGACGACGGCGGCCACGATGCGCTCGTCCTCCTGGTTCGTCTCGACCCCGGCGACGAAGGTCTGGTCGATCTTGACGAAGGCCAGGGGCAGGCGGCGCAGGTGGGTGAGCGAGGCGTACCCGGTGCCGAAGTCGTCGAGGCCGATCTCGATGCCCTTGTCGGTGAGCGCCCGGAGCTGCTTCAGGGTCTCGGGGTGCAGGTCCATGATGGCGGTCTCGGTGATCTCGAGGTGCAGCGCGGTCGGCGCGAGCCCCGAGGCCTCCAGGGCGGCCTCCACGACGGCGACGAGGTCGCCGCCCCGGAACTGGCGGCCCGACAGGTTGACGGCGACGCTCAGCGGGGTGACCGGATCGGTCCGCGACTCCCAGTCGGCGCCCTCGGCGCAGCACAGGTCGAGCATCCGGCTGCCGAGCGGGATCACCAGGCCGGTCTCCTCGGCCACCGAGATGAAGGCCGACGGCGGGAGCACCTTGTCGCCCTCGGCGATGCGGGCCAGCGCCTCGAACCCGGCGACGGTCCCGCTCTGGAGGTCGATGATGGGCTGGTAGTGGGCGATGACCCGGTCCTCGTCGAGCGCGGTGGACAAGATGCGCTTGGCATCGGTCCACTGCTGGACCTGGAGGCCCAGGGCGGCGTCGAAGACCATGGCCCGCGCTCCTCCGAGCGCCTTGGCCCGGTACATCGCCGTGTCCGCCTCGTTGAGCAGGATCTCGGCCGTGCCGCCGCCGCCGGTGGAGATGGCGATGCCGATGCTCACCGTGGCCTGCGGGACGCCGTCGGACCCGTCGGGTCGGTCGTTCAGCCCGCAGATCAACCGGGTGCCCAGCTCGACGGCGTGGTCGTGGCTGCGCACCGCCGGGGCGAGGACCACGAACTCGTCGCCGCCGATCCGGGCCACGGTGTCCTCGGGGCGGACGGCGGCCACCAGCTCGTCGGCCACCGACCGCAGCACGGCGTCGCCGGCGGCGTGGCCGTGGGTGTCGTTGACCTGCTTGAACCGATCCACGTCGACGAAGAACACCGCCGTGCAGTGCCCGGTGCGCTCGGCGTAGGTGAGGGCGTGGTGGATGCGCTCCATCACGAGGGACCGGTTGGGCAGGCCCGTCAGCCGGTCGTGGGTGGCCTGGAGGGTCAGGGCGGCCTGGGCGGTCTGCAGATCGGCCATCCGGGCCTCGCGCTCGACCCCCAACCGGCTGATCTCGCGGTCCTGGGCTCGCTGCGCCGTCAGGTCGGTGAACGTGATGCACATGAGCTGGACGCCCTCGAGCTCGAGGGGAGAGGCACCGATCAGGACGGGGACCAGCAGGCCCTCGACGTCGATCAGGTCGACCTCGGTGGTCAGCCCGGCGCCGCCCCGGCTGGCGATCTCCTGCCACCAGAACGGCGAGTCGCTGGCCACGAAGCGGGCCAGCGGGGCCCCGACGATCGCTTCGCGCCGGCACGACAGCAGCTCGGCCAGGCGGCGGTTGGCGTACAGGATGAGCCCGTCGGCGGACACGGTGGCCGCGCCGTCGCGCATGTTCTCGACGAACATCCGGTAGGGGCGGTCCGCCGTCGAGAGGGTGAAGACCTGGCGGCCGTCGCCCTCGTCGGGCATGACGAGGGCATCGACCTCGCCGGCGCTGATGGCGCGGAGGGTGTCCTCGGCCTCGGCCAGGCGGATCAAGACGTCGTCGGGGGTGAGCGCATGGGCGCTGCCGGTGGCGGCGACGAGCCCGACGGGCGAGAGGGGGCTCAGCGCCGGCTCGCTCGCGCTCCCGTTGGGGACGCTGGGGTGACGGCGCGGCATTGGATCGCTCACACCTCGGCCCGGGGGGCCGTCACGGCTGCGGGGAAGTCCAGGCCGAGGGCGGTGAGGACCCGGCTCGGTTCGGAGAGGTCGCCGACGACCTTGCGGACCGGGAGCGGTCGGGTCCGGGCGAGGGTCGGCACCGCCAGGATCTGGTTGGCGCGCAGAGACGCGGGGTTCTCGGCCACATCGACGAGCACGAGGTGGAAGGGGCCTCCGGGACTGGTGTCGCACAGCCGACGGGCGTTGGCGATCGCCCGGGCCGACAGGTCCGACGCCCCGTTCACGAACAGGGT
>DATHEV010000857.1:0-5386 GCA_035318405.1 Iamia sp. | reverse complement strand
CGTTGGCCAGCGCAGTGGCCGCGATCATGGCGTCGTAGGCACGCGCGGCAGGCTTGCGCCCGGCGCGACGCAGTGACGCCGCCACGCCACCGAAGGCGCGCGCGGCCTGGGCGTCGAACGGCAGTGGCTCGAAGTCTGCCTCGGCCTGCTGGAGGTGCGCCTGACGAGCGGCCCGCTCGGCTTCGTCCGTCGCCACCAACGGCCCGACTGACAGCTCGGCCAAGGTCACGGCCGTGATCACCGGCTCGTCCGGCAGCGATGGCGCGTCGTCGGACAGACGGCCGAGCAGGATCACCGTGCTCGTGTCGAGGACACCACGAGAGCTCACAGGGAGCTGTCGATCAGAGCGTCGAGGTCGGCGCGGAGTCGGTCAGGGTCGAGCGGCGAGCGAGGCCCTCCGTTCGATCAGGGCGGCGAGACCGAGCGGCACCCTGCGGAGCGGACGGAGCTCGGCGACGGGCCGACCGGCCCGTGTCACCAGGACGCTGCCGCCCCGTTCGACCTGGTCGACCACGTCACCGCCACGGTTCCGCAGGTCCCGGATGCTCACCTCTTCCATCGCCATGAGCCAACTGTATCACGCGTGATACGCAGGGTCAGGGGGACCCGAGGGCCACGGACGTCTCGGTGACGGCCGCGGCCGCCTGACGGGCGTGGTAGCTCGACCGGGTCAGCGGCGAGGCCTCGACGTGGCCGATGCCCATGGCCTCGCCCCGCACCGCGACCTCGTCCAGCTCGGCCGGGGTCCACCAGCGGGACACCGGCAGGTGGTGGGTGGTCGGGCGCAGGTACTGGCCGACGGTGACGATGTCGGTGCCGACGGCGGCCAGGTCGGCCAGGGCCTCGACCAGCTCGTCGACGGTCTCGCCGAGGCCCACGATGAGGCTGGACTTGGTGGTGAGGCCCTCGGCCTTGGCCCGGGCCAGCACCGAGAGGCTGCGGGCGTAGGAGGCCGACGGGCGCACGGCCCGCTGGAGCCGGGCCACCGTCTCGAGGTTGTGGTTGAGGACGTCGGGGCGGGCGCCGAAGATCACGCCCAGGGCGTCGGGGTCGCCCTTGCAGTCGGGGATCAGCACCTCGACGGCGGTGCCGGGCCGGCGCGCCCGGATGGCCCGGATGGTGACGGCGAAGGCCTCGGCGCCGCCGTCGGCCAGGTCGTCGCGGGCGACGGCGGTGACCACGGCGTGGGCCAGGGCCATGCGGTCGACGGCCTCGGCCACCCGGCCCGGCTCGCCCGAGTCGAGGGGCTCCGGGTGGCGGGTGTCGACCAGGCAGAAGCCGCACGCCCGGGTGCAGCGCTCGCCGTTGATCATGAACGTGGCCGTGCCGTCGGCCCAGCACTCGAAGATGTTGGGGCAGCCGGCCTCCTCGCAGACCGTGACCAGATCGAGGTCGCGGAGGGTGCGCTTGAGGCGGACGTAGTCGTCGGTGATCTTGACGCGAGCCTTCATCCACTCGGGCTTGCGGTCGGTGATGGCCACGCCCTGGGTCACCCCGGCCTCGGCCAGCCGGCCCAGCAGCCGGACCGACGTGCCCTCGGCGGCCGCCGCCTCGAGCCCCTCGGGCACCTTCTCGCCCGGGCCCTCGCCCCGGGAGAACGGGGCCAGGTCGGCGGCCCGCTCGCGCCAGACGACGTCGGCCCGGTCGACGCCGCCGCGTCCCCACCGCTCGGCCGCCAGGCGGGCGACGATGTCAGCCACCTCGTGCATGGTGGCGGTGACGCCCTCGGCCCGCAGCGAGGTGACGGGCCGGTCGGCGATGCCGCACGGGACGATGGCCCGGAACATGGCCATGTCGGGATCGACGTTGAGGGCGAAGCCGTGCTTGGACCGGCCCCGGCTGAGACGGACGCCGAGGGCGGCGATCTTCCGGGGCTCCGGAGTATCGAGGCCGACCCACACGCCGGGGTACTCGGCCAGCCGCCCGGCGGCCAGCCCCAGCTCGGCCAGGGTGTCGATGACGAGCTGCTCGACCGAGCGCACGAAGGCGACGGTGTCGGGCTTCGACCCGCCCTTGGCGCCGGGCACGGTCAGGATCGGGTACCCGACCAGCTGCCCGGGCCCGTGGTAGGTGACGTCGCCACCTCGGTCGGCCCGCTCCAGCTCGGCGCCGACCTCGGCCGGCGGCACGAGGACGTGGGCCATGTCGGCCCGCAGGCCGAGCGTGAACACCTTGGGGTGCTCGACGAGGAGGAGGTGATCGTGGCCCGGCGTGGCGTGGAGCCCGGTCTGGAGGGCCAGCGCGTCGCGGTAGCGCACCCGCCCCAGCCACCGGATGTGGAGGGGCGGGGCGGCGGGCGCGCCCACCTCCCCGACCACCGGGGCGGGAGCGAGATCGACCATCTCCTAGAGCTCGGCTTCCCAGTCGCGCTGCTCGAGGATGTCGACGACCCGGCGGAGGAAGGCGGCGGCGTAGGCGCCGTCGAAGGCCCGGTGGTCCCAGGCCATCGAGAGGTTGCCCATCGACCGGATGGCGATGGCCTCGTTGCCGGCGCCGTCGGTGACCACGACCGGCCGGCGGCGGACACCCTCGGTGGAGAGGATGGCGACCTGGGGCTGGTTGATGATCGGCAGCTGGACCAGCGTGCCCGAGGCTCCGGCGTTGGTGATGGTGAAGGTGCCCCCGCTGATGTCGTCGGCGGAGAGCTTGCGGGTGCGGGCCTTGCCGGCCAGGTCGGCGACGGCCCGGGCGATGGCGGGCAGCCGCAGGTTCTGGGCGTCGTGGATCACGGGCACGATCAGGCCCTCGTAGTCGAGGTCGACGGCGATGCCCAGGTTCACCTGGTGGTGCACCACCAGCTCGCCCTCGCCCACGCTGGCGTTCATGTTCGGGAACTCGTCGATGGCGTCGACCAGGGCCCGGGCGATGAACGGCAGGTAGGTGAGGCTGATGCCGGCCTCGGCCTTGAACCGCTCCTTGTGGGCCCGACGGACCTTCTCGACGCCCTCGAGGTCGACCTCCATCACCGTGAACACGTGGGGGGAGGTGGCCTTGGAGCGGACCATGTGCTCGCCGGTGCGGCGCCGGATGTTGTTGAAGGGGACGGCCGTGTCGGCCTCGCCCGGCGTGGCCGGCGTGACCCGGGCCGGGGCGGGGGCGGCCTGGGGCTTGGGCGCCGAGGCCGGTGCCGCAGCCGGAGCGGGGGTGGCCGCGGCGGCGGGGGCCGCCGGTGCGGCGGGGGCGGCGGCCGGTGCGGCCGGGGCGGCCGGCGCCTGGGTGGCACCGCCGCCCGGGCCCTCGACGGCGGCGAGGACGTCGTTGCGGGTGATGCGCCCACCGGCGCCGGTGCCCTCGATGCTGGCGGGATCGATGCCGTGCTCGGCGATCAGACGGCGCACGACGGGCGAGAGCACCAGGCCCTCGGTGCCACCGCCGGACGGAGCGCCCTCGGAGGCGGGGGCCTCGGCGGGCGGCGCCTCGGGCGCGCTCTCCTCGGCGGACTCGCCTTCGTCGGCGGTCTCGGCGTCACCGCTGCCGGCGGAGGCGTCGGTGTCGCCACCGGTCTCGGCGGCCGGGGCGGGAGCCTCGGGCTCGGTCGGGTCGCCGGCCTCCTCCTCGGCCTCGGCCTCCTGGGCCTCGGCGGCCTCGGGCTCGTCGGCCTCGGCCTGCTCGGCCGGAGCCTCGTCGGACCCACCGCCGTCACCGGACGGGGCGGCCCCGTCGCCGACGATGGCCAGCACCGCGCCCACGTCGACGGTCTCGCCCTCCTCGACCTTGATCTCGGTGAGGGTGCCGCTGACCGGCGAGGGGATCTCGGAGTCGACCTTGTCGGTGGAGACCTCGACGATGGCCTCGTCCTCGGAGATCTCGTCGCCGACGGACTTCAGCCACTTGGTGATCGTGCCCTCGGTGACGGTCTCCCCGAGCTGGGGCATCTGGATCTCGGCCATGGGGGTGCTGGCTCCTCTGTGCGCGGCTTTGCGTCTGGCTCGACCGTATCGGCTCGGACCAGGGGTCGTGGCCGCTGACGGCGGGTGCCGCGACTACCCGTGGAGGCCGCGGCCGGTGAGGCTCAGGACGGTCTCACCGAAGTTCTCCGAGAGGCTCGGATGGGGCTGGATGAACTGGGCGATCTCGTCCACCGTGGCCTCCCAGTTGACCGACAGGTAGCCCATGCCCAGCTGCTCGGTGACCCACGGGCCGGCCATGTGGACGCCCAGGACCTGGCCACCGGTGCCGTCGTCGTTCTTGGCCGCGACGACCTTCACCATGCCCTCGGTCTCGCCCAGGATCATGGCCCGGCCGTTGCCCGGCCAGCGGTGCTTGGACACGACGACCTCGTGGCCGGCGGCCTTGGCCGCCTCCTCGGTGAGGCCCACGAAGGCGACCTCCGGGTGGCAGTAGACGCACCACGGGACCCGGCCGTAGTCCACCGGCACGCAGGGCTCGCCCATGATCTGCTTGATGACGAGGATCGACTCGGCGTAGGCGACGTGGGCCAGGCCGGGGGTGGCGATCAGGTCGCCCACGGCGAAGACGCCGTCGACGCCGGTGCGGCAGTACTCGTCGACCTTCACGAAGCCCCGCTCGTCGATCTCGACGCCGGTGCCGTCGAGCCCCAGCGACCCCGACAGCGGCTTGCGCCCGACCGAGACCACGACGGTGTCGGCCTCGACCGCGTCGCCCCCCTCGAGCTGGACCTTGACGCCGCCGTCGTCGATGGCCTCCTGGCCGGTGACCTTGACGCCGGTCCTGATGGTGATGCCCCGCTTCTCGAGGGCCCGGTGGACCAGCTTCACCACGTCGGAGTCGACGCCGGGGAGGATCGCCGGGAGGGCCTCGAGGATGGTGACCTCGCTGCCCATGTCGACGAAGGTCGAGGCGAACTCGCAGCCGATGGCGCCGCCCCCGACGACGATGACCCGCTCGGGCAGCTGCTCGAGCTGGAAGACCTCGTCGGAGGTGAGGATGCGGTCGCTCACGTCGAAGCCGGGGATGGTGCGGGGCACCGAGCCCGAGGCCAGCACGACGTTGTCGGCGGCGATGGTGGTGGTCTCGCCGTCGCCGCCGGTCACGGTGACCGTCTTGTCAGCGTCGAGGGTGCCGGTGCCGTCGAAGACGGTGACCTTGCGGCTCTTGAGCAGGCTGCCGAGCCCCTTGACCAGCTGATCGACGACGGACCACATGCGGTCGGTGGAGGTGCCGAAGTCGAGGGTGATGTCGCCCCCGGCGTTGATGCCGAAGCGGTCGGACTCGCGGACGGTGCGGGCCACCTCGGCCGTCTGGAGCAGCTCCTTGGCCGGGATGCACCCCCGGTTGAGGCAGGTGCCGCCCATCCGGCGGTTCTCGATGATGGCAACGTCGAGCCCCGCGGCGGCGCCGTAGAGGGCGGCCGCGTAGCCGCCGGGACCGCCGCCGATGATGACGAGATCGTGTGTTTCGCTGG
>DATHEV010000856.1:0-3037 GCA_035318405.1 Iamia sp. | reverse complement strand
GACCGGGCCGGCGCAGCTGTCGGTCCGCTCGACGACCTGCTCGACCATCCACTCCGATGATCGCTGCATGTAGTCGGCGAACTGGGTGTTGTAGATGTCGTGGCCCTCGCCCGGGTAGGTCACGAGCCGGGTCGGCAGCCCGGCCTCGCGCATCTCCCCCTCGGTCTTCTCGGCGAGGGAGTACGGGATGAGCCCATCGTCGGTGCCGTGGAAGAAGATGGCACCGGCGTCGCCCGGGTCGGCCAGGTCCGCGCCGGAGGTGCCGGCGATGCTCACCGCCGTGCACACCCTCGACGACAGGCCGGGCGTGCCGCTGGAGCCGGGGTCCTCGGGCATCAGGCCGGCGAGGAGGGCGGTGACGGCACCCGCCGAGACACCGCCCACGGCCACCTTCCCGGGGTCGAGCCGGTAGGTGACGGCCTCCGAGCGGAGCCAGCGCACGGCGGCCTGGAGGTCGTGCTTGGCCGCCAGGATCCGGGCCAGCTCGTCGCTGTCCGGCGGGTACTGGGTCAGGCCCCCCTGCTCGTCCAGCCGGTAGGTGATCGAGACGGCCACGAAGCCCCGCTCGGCGTACTCGGTGGCCAGCGGGGCCAGCTGCTCCTTGTTGCCGTAGTAGAAGCCGCCGCCGAAGGCCAGCACCACCACCGGCCGCCGGGCGAGGGTGTCGCCGGCCGGCTCGTAGATGTCGAGGCCGAGCTGCTGGGTGCCCTTGCCCCCGAAGTCGGGTCCCGAGCCGAACACCAGGTCCTTCGTCACCGTGACGTCCTCGAACACGCGGTCGAGGTACCGCACCGGGTCGGCCGCGCCGGCCGGCGCCGGGCCGGCCGACCCCGGCGGGCCGAGGGCCGCCACCACTGCCAGCACCAGGACCAGGACCACCCCACGCCGACCACCCATGGCGGCGGACACTAGGTGGCGAACCGCCGAGGCAGGCGTCGGCTCGCGCCGGCAGCTCCGAAGGGCGGATGTCGCGACGACATGGCACTAGTCGGTCGGTATCTCGAGGCTCGCCTTGACGGTCCGGAACACGGGGAAGGTGTCGAAGCGCTTGAGGTCGGGCTCGTCCAGGAACAGCTCGTCGACGACCTCGCCCAGCTCGGCCATGCTGCGCACCGCCAGCAGGACCGCGTAGTCGTACTCGCCCGCGAGGTCGTAGCACTGCTGCACGGCCGGCGAGCTCAGGAGACGTCTCCGCAGCGCGTCGTGCCGGTCGGTCGACTCACGGTCGAGGGAGACCATGACGAGGGCGAGCACGACACCTGCGAACGCGGTCGGGTCGAGGACGGTGACCTCGCGGGCGATCACGTTCGCCCGCCGGTAGCGGGAGATCCGGCGCTGCACGGCGCTCGTCGAGAGCCCGACCTCGACACCGAGGTCGAACAGCGTCGCCGAGGAGTCACGCTGCAAGAGCCCGAGCAGTCGCTGATCGACATCATCGAGGTTCAGCCTCGGAGGGGCCACGCAAAGATGTTGCGCGGAGGCGGGAAGATTGTCAAACGGCGCCCGGGCGGACCTGCGTACGGTCGACTCCATGCCGACCGAAGGCAGTGACCTCGATCCGGAACGCATCGCCGTGGCCGCCACCGTCATCGACCCCGTGTTCCTGCACAGCCCCCAGTACGTCGATGCGACGCTGAGCCACCACATGGGCCGTCGCGTCCTCGTCAAGGACGAGACCCGCAACCCGCTGCGGTCCTTCAAGGGGCGCGGCGCCGATCATCTGGCGGGCGCCATCGCCCCTGGCCATCGTCTCGTCTGTGCCTCCAGCGGGAACTTCGGCCACGCGCTGGCGTACGCATCCCGCAGCCGGGGCCACCGGTGCACGGTCTTCCTCGGAACCGACTCCAACCCGATCGCCCAGGAGCGGATCCGCGGCCTCGGCGCCGAGGTGCGGCTCGTCGCCGGCGACGACGCCACCATCAAGGAGGAGTCGAGGTGCTACGCCGCTGCCGAGGCCGAGCGCATCCTCGTCCGGGACGGGCACGATGTCGCCATCGCCGAGGGGGCCGGGACGATCGGGCTCGAGCTGCTCGAGGCGGGTCCGCTCGACGCGGTGATCGTGCCCGTCGGTGACGGGTCCCTGATCAGCGGGATCGGCTGCGCCATCAAGCGAGATGCGCCGGCGACCCGTGTGATCGGCGTCTGCCCGGCGTCCGCTCCGAGCATGGCGACGAGCTGGCACCGAGGTGTTCCGACTCCGGCGGCTGCGAGCACGATGGCCGCGGGACTGGCCACCGTCGATCCCATCGCCTGCTCGATCCGTCGCCTGCGAGCCTTCGTCGACGCCATGGTGCTCGTCAGCGAGTCCGCGCTCGTCGAGGCGATGCGCCTGGCGGCCACCACCCTGGGCGCCATGCTCGAGCCATCCGGTGCGGCGAGCCTCGCCGCACTGCTCGACCACGACGGGGCGGGCGACCGGGTCGCCGTCGTCCTGACGGGGAGCCTGCTCCGCCCGGAGCACCTCCCTCTGCTCCTCGACCCGGCCAACGAGACCACAGGAGGTCGATGATGCCGGCATCAGTGCTCTACATGTCGATGTCGCTCGACGGCTACATCGCCGGTCCGGACGACGGACCGCACAACCCTGGAGGCGACGGCTTCCTCCGGCTCCACCACTGGGGCGTGACGCCGGAGGGGCAGGCCTTCCGCCCGCCCGGCCCCGCCGCCGAGCTGATCGACGAGATGACCGCGACGGGCGCGGTGCTGGCGGGTCGACGCACGGTGGAGCAGGTCGACCACTGGGACGGCGATCATCATCGAGGCGTCCCGATCATCGTGCCCAGCAGCCGGCCCCCCGGCCCCTCCGCCGCCCGGTACCCGTTGGTGACCTACGTCGCCGACGGCATCGCCCGTGCCATGGCCCAGGCCAAGGCTGCCGCCGGGGAGCGGAACGTGATGGTGCAGGGCGCCGACACGGCGCAGCGTGCGCTCGAGGCCGGGGTGCTGGACGAGATGGAGATCCACCAGATCCCGGTGCTGTTCGGCGGTGGTCGCCGGCTGTTCGACCTGTTGCCCGGTCGCGTCGAGCTGGAGGTCG
>DATHEV010000855.1:0-9675 GCA_035318405.1 Iamia sp. | reverse complement strand
CTCTCTGGGCTACGCCGACGGCCCCGTCTTCGTCGCCCTCGTCGTGACCTTCGGGTACGTGGTGGTGACCGGGCACCGGCGCGCCGCCCTCGCCGTGCTGGCCCTCGGGTACCTCGGGTTCCTGTTCCTGGGCGCGGCGCTGGACCGCCAGGAGGGCGCCGGCTGGGGCGAGGCGCTGGCCCTGGCGGCGTGGCTCGGCGTGCTCTACACGGGCTGCGAGCTGTGGCGGACCCGGCGGGATCGGGCCGAGGAGACCGAGCGGGCCCGGGCCGACACGCTGCGGCGCCAGGTCGCCGACGAGCGGCTGGCCATCGCCCGCGAGCTCCACGACGTGGTGGCCCACAGCATGTCGCTGATCAGCCTCCAGGCCGGGGTCGCCCTCCACCTCGACGCCGAGATGGCGCCCGCCACCCGGGACGCCCTCCAGACCATCAAGACGGCCAGCAAGGAGGCGCTGGTCGAGCTGCGGTCGGTGCTCGGCGTCCTGCGCCAGGTCGACGAGGGCGCCCCCCTCGCCCCCACCCGGGGCCTGGCCGGGCTCGACGACCTGGTCGAGCGGGCCCGGGCGGCCGGGGTCACGGTGACCCTGGCGCTCGACGCCGACCCCGCCGGCCTCCCCCGTCCGGTCGACCTCGCCGCCTACCGGATCGTGCAGGAGGCGCTCACCAACGTGGCCCGCCACGCCGAGCCCCCGGTCGCCGCCGTGCGCATCGCGGTCGAGGGCGACGACCTGGTGGTCTCGGTCTCCGACGAGGGCTCCGGGCGCCGCCGCGCCGATGCGCTCCCCAGCGGGGGCAACGGCATCCCCGGCATGCGGGAGCGGGCGGCATCGGTCGGGGGCACCCTGACCGCCGGGCCGGCGTTCGGCCGGGGCTTCGCCGTCGTCGCCCGCCTGCCCGTGGGCTCCACCCCATCGGCGGCTCGGGTCGACGCCCCCGTCGAGGCGGCGCCGTGATCCGGGTCCTCCTCATCGACGACCAGGCCCTCCTCCGCCGCGGCCTGCGGGCCCTGCTCGACGCCGAGGACGGCATCGAGGTCGTGGGCGAGGCCGGCGACGGCGCCGAGGCCGTCGCCCTCACCGCCGAGCTGGAACCCGACGTCGTCCTGATGGACGTCCGCATGCCCGGCGTCGACGGGCTCAGCGCCACCCGCACCATCACCGCCGATGCCCGCCTGGCGGGCGTCCACGTCGTCATCCTCACCACCTTCGAGCTCGACGAGTACATCTTCGAGGCCCTGCGCGCCGGCGCCAGCGGGTTCCTGGTCAAGGACACCGAACCGGCCGACCTGGTGCAGGCGGTGCGCTCCGCCGCCGAGGGCGACTCGCTGCTGTCGCCCGGCGCGACCCGCCGGCTCGTCGCCGAGTACGCCACCCGGGCCAAGCCGGCCCGCCTCTCCCCCGCCCTCGACGTGCTCACCGACCGGGAGCGGGAGGTCATGGCACTGGTGGCCGGCGGGCTGTCGAACGACGAGATCGCCGGCCGCCTCGTCATCAGCCCCACCACGGCCAAGACGCACGTCAGCCGGACGATGATCAAGCTCGGGGCCCGGGACCGGGCCCAGCTGGTGGTCTTCGCCTACGAGACCGGCCTGGTGGCGCCGGGCTGGACCGACTGACGGTCGTCTTCCCGGGCCGGGCGTACTCCGCTCGGCGTAGGGCGAGGTGTCGCCGGCGGCGGGACGACACCGGCCGCCCACTCCCGCACGCTGGAGCCATGACCGCCACGACCACGACCCACCCCGAGGCCAGCCCCCCGACCCGTGCCGCGTCGACCCCTGCGGCCAAGCCCTGGCTCGGACGCCGGGCCCGCAAGGTGGCGCTGATCGCCCACATCATCGCCGCCGGGGCGTGGATCGGCATCGACGTCGTCCTCGGCGTCCTCGTCTTCACCGCCCTGCTCACGAGCGACACCGGGACCGAGGCCCTCTGCTACCAGGCCCTCGAGCTCTTCGCCGTCTGGCCGCTGATCATCACCGGGCTAGCGGCCCTGGTCACCGGGGTCGTCCTGGGGCTCGGCACCCGGTTCGGCCTGATCAAGTGGTGGTGGGTCTTCGTCAAGCTGGTGATGAACATCATCCTGGTCTTCCTGGTGGTGTTCCTCCTGCGTCCCGGCATCCACGACGCCGCCGAGTACGGCTCGGCCCTGGCCGACGGCAAGCGGCTCGACCTCGACATCAGCGGCCTGCCGTTCCCCCCGATCGTCTCGGGCACCGCCCTCGTCTTCGCCACCGTCCTCTCCGTGGTCAAGCCCTGGGGCCGCCTCCGCAAGGACCGGGCGGCCTCATGATGTGAGGCCCGGGGCCGACAGGGACAGACAGATCGGGCGTCGTGGGCACACGCCCCCCCGGTGATGCGGGTGGAGGTTCACGTGGCCGAGGACGAGGGTGCGACCACGACAGCCACCGTGCCGCGCCTCAGCGCCCGGCTGGTCGACGTCTTCCTCGCCCACACCGAGGACCTGATCCTCCTGTTCGAGGCGGACGGGACGATCGTGTGGGCCAGCCCCACCTCGAAGCGCGTCTACGGGCTCGATCCGGACCAGCTGGTGGGTCACAACGGGATGGACATGATCCACCCCGACGACCAGGTCCGGGCCTTCGAGGCCTTCAGCAGCATCCCGGAGCTGGGCGACAACGTGCGCGTCGAGCTCCGGATCATCGACCCCGCCGGGCAGATCCGCTGGGTCGAGGAGGTGGCCACGAACCTGCTCGACGAGCCCGAGGTGAGCGGCGTCGTCGCCCACCTGCGCGACATCACCGAGCGCAAGCGGGTCGAGCGGGCCATGCGGTTCCAGGCGTCGCTCCTCGACAACGTGGGCCAGGCGGTGGCCGCCCGGGACACCGAGGGCCGGATCATCTACTGGAACGACGCCGCCACCCGGCTGTTCGGGTGGACCTCCGAGGAGGCCCAGGGCCGGCAGATGAGCGAGCTCGTCGTCGCCGTCCCGCAGCACGAAGACCGGGAGCGGGCGGCCCGGGGCGACCCGGCCGTCGGACGCACGTGGTCGGGCGAGGTCCACACGGTGGGCAAGGAGGGGCCGGCCGTGCCGATCCTGGCCACGACGTCGCCCGTCCACGACGACGACGGCCGGCTGGTCGCGACCATCGCCGTCTCGACGGACCTGACCGAGACCCTCGCCCAGCGGCGCGCCGCCGAGGAGGCCCACCGCCGGCTGGCCGACGCCCAGGCATCGGCCCACCTCGGCAGCTTCGAGCTCGACCTGGAGACGGGCGAGGTCCTCGGCTCCGACGAGCTGTGGCGCATCCTCGGCCGTCCCCCGAGCCGCCTCGACCACCTCGAGCACGTCCACCCCGACGACAGGGACCTGTTCATCGCCGCCCTGCGGGACGCGTCCGACGGTCGCAACGACGTGGCGGTCACCCACCGCATCGTCCGCCCCGACGGCGTCGTCCGCTGGGTCGTCTCCCGCAGCAGCCAGTTCCACAGCGCCGCGTCGCGGGTCCTGGCCGGCACCATGCTCGACATCACGGCGCGCCACGAGGCCGAGCAGGCGCTCGTGCACCAGGCGACCCACGACCCCCTGACCGGGCTGGCCAACCGCAGCCTCTTCGTCGAGCGCCTCGAGGCCGCGCTCGCCGTCGACGGCAGCGCCACCACGGTGCTCTTCATCGACCTCGACGACTTCGGGACCGTCAACGACCGGATCGGCCACGTCGACGCCGACGACGTCCTGCGCCGCCTGGGCGCGCGCATCGTGGCCGCGGCCCCGCCCCTGAGCACGGTGGGGCGGCTCGGCGGCGACGAGTTCGCCATCCGCTTCGACGGGCCGGCCGACCGGACCGAGGCGCTCGCCGTGGCCGGGCAGGTCCAGGCCGCCATCCGTCGCCCGATCGCGGCGCGGGGCTCCACGCTGGCCATCGACTCGAGCATCGGCATCGCCCAGTCCGGCCCGGAGCGGCGGGGCGAGGCGCTCCTCCGGAACGCCGACCTGGCGATGTACGCCGCCAAGCAGGCGGGACGGGGACGGTGCGAGCTGTTCGACGTCGCCCTCCACGACCGGAACCGCCGGCGGGCCGACCTCGTCCTCGAGCTGCGGGCGGCGCTCGAGGCCGGCCAGGTGGTCACCTACTTCCAGCCGGAGTTCGACCTGGCGACCGGGGCCCTCTTCGGCTTCGAGGCCCTCGCCCGGTGGCTCCACCCCGACCGCGGGACGATCTGCCCCGACGAGTTCATCCCCCTCGCCGAGGAGAACGGCCTGATCGGGATCCTCGGCGGCCAGATGCTCGACAACGCCTGCCGGGCGCTCGCCCGGTGGCGGGAGCGCCGACCCGACCTGCCCATCGCCGTCGGCGTGAACGTGTCGCCCCTCCAGCTGGCGGACCAGGCCTTCCCCGACCACGTGGCCCACGCCCTCGCGGCGAGCGGCATCGCCGCCGCGAACCTGTGCCTGGAGGTCACCGAGTCGACCCTGATGGACGTCGACGTCGCCTCCGAGGCGCTCGGCCATCTGACGGATCTCGGCGTGCAGGTCGCCATCGACGACTTCGGGACCGGGTACTCGTCGTTCAGCCGCCTGAAGCACTTCCCGGTCGACTTCCTGAAGATCGACCAGTCCTTCGTCTTCGACGCCGGCGTCACCGACGAGGACGACGTGATCCTCCGGACCATGGCCGGCCTGGCCCGGTCGCTCGGCGTCAAGGTCATCGCCGAGGGCATCGAGACCGACGCCCAGCGGCAGTTCCTCGCCGAGCTCGGGTGCGAGTACGGCCAGGGCTTCCTCTGGAGCCGGCCCGTCGACGAGGCCGCCGCCACGGCCCTGGTCGACGCCCGGCCGCACGACGCCCGGCTGGCGGTCACCGGCCCGCGCCCGGCGGTACCGTGCGCCGGTGACGAGCCACCCATCGACTGACGAGCTGCTCGAGGGCGTCGACCTCGACGGGACCACCGTGCTGATCACCGGGGCGTCGTCCGGGCTCGGCGTCGAGACGGCCCGGGCCCTGGCGGCCCACGGCGCCCGGCTGGTCCTGGCCGTGCGCGACCCCGACCGGGCCGCCGGGACGCTGGCCGACGCCGGGATCGACGTCGGCGCCCACGACCTGCGGCGGCTCGACCTGGCCGACCTGGCGTCGGTCCGCGCCTTCACCGACGACGTGCTGGCCACCGTCGACCGGCTCGACGTCCTCGTCGCCAACGCCGGGATCATGGCCGTCCCCCAGGCCACCACCACCGACGGGTTCGAGGCCCAGCTCGGCACCAACCACCTCGGCCACCTCGTGCTCGTCGGCCGGTTGGCCCCGCTGCTGCTGCGCTCGACGCCGGCCCGGGTCGTGGTCGTCGCCTCCGCCGGCCACCGGATCGCCGACGTCGACCTCGACCTCGACGACCCCGGCTTCGCCCGGACGCCCTACGACCCGTGGGTGGCCTACGGCCGGTCGAAGACGGCCAACGTCCTCTTCGCCGTCGAGCTCGACCGCCGGCTGGGCGACCGGGGCGTCCGGGCCGCCGCCGTCCACCCGGGCGAGATCCACACCGGGCTCGGGCGCCACCTCACCGAGTCGACGCTGGCCGCCATGCGGGAGATGGTCGGCGAGCGACCCATGGTCTTCAAGCCGGTGGAGATGGGGGCGGCCACATCGGTGTGGGCCGCGGTGGTGGCCGACGCCGACGAGATCGGCGGGCGCTACTGCGAGGACTGCGCCGTCTCCGCCGTCACCACCGACCCGGCCTCGACCACCGGCGTCTTCCCCCACGCCGTCGACCCCGAGCGCGCCCGCCGCCTCTGGACCTGGTCCGAGCAGCTCGTCGGCGAGACCTTCGACCTCTGAGGACTCGTTCATCCCGTCAGGCGGGGGCGGCGAGGAGGCGGTCGATGGAGATCCAGAGCTCGTCGATGACCCCTCCTCGGGGGCGCTGCGCCTCGGCCACCAGACGGGGCAGGTTCAGTCCGGGGTCAGCACGCTCTCCACGATGCGGGCGGCGATGTCGTGGAGCTTGACGTTCTCGCGCTGCGACGCCCGCTTGAGGACCTCGAAGGCGGCGTCGTCGTCCATGGCCTCGCGGGCCATGAGGATGCCCTTGGCCCGCTCGATCACGCCCCGCGTCTCCAGGGCGCTGGTGAGCCCACGGGCCAGGTTGGCGCTGGCGACGTAGAGCGTGGCGTTGTCGAGCGCCACCGACGCCTGGCGGACGAGGACGCCGAGCAGCCGGAGCTCGCGGGCGTCGACGGGGTGGTCCATGGCGTAGACGTTGAGGGCGCCGGCCACCTCGTCGGCGTCGATGATGGGCACGGCGACGATCTCGACGACGTCGTGCGCATCGGCCAGGACGGGCCAGTCGCCCGGCCGGCCCCGCACCATGGTGGCGCTGCTCGCCGTCTCGATGCACGGCCCCTCCCCCGCCGCCCGCTGACGGGCGTCGAGCTCTCGGGCCCGCTCGCCGGCGCTCATCGAGCGCTCCATGTCCGAGCGCCCGAGGAGGGTCATGCCGACCTGGCACCCGGGCAGCAGGTCCTGGGCCAGCTCGGCCAGCCCCCGCAGGGTGATCGCCAGCGGGTCCTCGCCCGCCACCAGACGCTGCACCTCGGCCGCCCGCACCAGCAGCTCGACCTCGCCGGCGAGATCGTCGACCTGGCCCTGGAGCGTGAGCCGCTCGGTGATGTCGCGCACCAGCCAGCGGAGCTGGGTCGAGGTCAGCGACGGGCGCTCCTGGCGGGCCACGGTGATGCCGACGTCGATCGCCCGCCCGTCCCGGGTGACCAGGCGGACCTGCGTCTCGTCGACCGCCTCGCCCGCGAGCGCCCGGGCCAGGAGCCGCCGGAACACCCGCCGGTCGTCGGTGTCGACGAAGGTGACCAGCAGCTTCCCCGTCAGCGGCCGCGGGGCGATGCCCAGCAGCGCCGAGGCGGCGTGGTTGGCCTCGACGATCTTCCCCAGCTCGTCGGTCTCGAAGTAGGCGTCGGGGGCGAACTCGAACAGCTCGACGAACCGCTCGCGCTCCTCGTCGATGGTGGCGGAGGAGGCGGCCAGCTGCTCGCTCTGGGCCGTCAGCTCCTCCTCGGCCACCCGCAGCTCCTCGAGGGCGGCGAGCATCTCCTGGAGCACGGCGTGGGCCGCCTCGGACGGGAGGTCCTGATCGGCGATGGCCGTGTCGAGCAGCCCCTGGAGACGGGCGTGGGTGGATCGGAGGTGCTCGGGCAGCGGCTGGGACGTCACGGCGCCGCCGCGACGTCCATGCGAAGGATGACGCCGGTGACGGAGTCCGCCTCGACCAGCGGCGCGATCCGGACGCAGCACCGCACCGACCGGCCCCGTCGGTTCACGGCCTCGAGCTCCTCCTCGTGCCGCCGGCCGTCGGCCAGGGCGGCGCGGATCGGGTCCCGCAGGCCCTCGACGGGCAGGCCGATGTCGAGGTTCATGACGTGCTGGCCCTGGGCCTCCTCGGCCCGGACGCCCCACAGCTCCTCGGCGTCGCCGTTCCAGGCCCGGACGGCGAGCTGGTCGTCGAGGACCACCACGGCGGAGCCGATGCTCCCCAGCACGGCGCCGAGGAACGAGGTGGCCCGGTCCAGGCCGGCGGTGGCGTGGCGGAGCTCGCCGTTGATCGACTCCAGCTCCTCGTTGGTCGACTGGAGCTCCTCGTTCATCGTCTCCAGCTCCTCGTTCGTCGAGTGCAGCTCCTCGTTGGTGGTCTCCAGCTCCTCGTTGGTCGACTGGAGCTCCTCGTTGGTGGTCTCCAGCTCCTCGACCGCGGACCGGATCTCCTCGTGGGCCGCCTCGACCTCGCGCCGGGCGCTGAGCAGCTCCTCCCGCAGGGACTGGACCCGACCGGTCGGCGTGAAGGTGATGCTCGTGCCCCCGCCGCCGTCGCCGTTCCCGAGGGCGCTGAACACGACCTCGTAGATCTCGACGGACCCGTCGGGGCCCTCCCAGCGGACGTCGGGCACGACGACGGGCTGGCTCGACGCGGCCGCCTCGTCGAGCCGGGACCGGAGATCGATCGGGCGGTAGGACACCTCGAGGTCCCGGAGGGGGCGGCCCATCTGCCGCTGGCTGAGGCCGAACTGCTGGCGGGCGCGGCGGCTGGCGTGCAGCAGCCGGCCGGCGCCGTCGACGAGCAGCTGCGGGAGCGGGCTGGACTCGAACCCGGAGCGGAGGAGCGAGGCCACCGGGCCGTCGTCCGCCACCGCCGTCCGCAGGGGGGTGAGGAGGGGGCCCGAGCGATCGACCCCCACCCGCTTGCGGAACACGTGGTGCGCCAGGTCGTCGACCACGAACAGGTCGGTCCGGGTGACCAGCGACTCGGACTGGCCCAGGAACAGGAAGCCGCCATCGTCCAGGGCGAAGTGGAAGCTGCGGAGCACCCGCCGCTGCACCTCGGCGTTGAAGTACATGAGGGTGTTGCGACACACCAGCAGGTCGATGCGCGAGATGGGCGGGTCCTGCACGAGGTCGTGGCGTCCGAAGATGACCGACCGGCGCAGGTCGGACCGGAACACGTAGCCACCGTCGCCGGGCTGGAAGTACTGCTCGATCTGCTCGGCGGTGAACCCGTCGGTGAGGGCGGCGTGGGTCGAGCGGGCCTGGCGGGCCTGGGCGATGGCGTCCTCGTCGACGTCGCTGCCGTAGATCTTGACCGAGCGCCGGAAGCGCTCGACGCCGACGGCGTCGCAGAGGAGCACGGCCAGCGAGTAGGCCTCCTCGCCCGAGGAGCAGCCGGCCGACCAGACCCGCAGGGGCTCGTCGGGGTCGCGGCCGTCGAGGATCCGGGGGATCACGACGCTGGCCAGGTGGTCCCACGCCGGCCGGTCGCGCCGGAAGGCGGTGACGTTGATGAGGATGGTGTCGAACAGCTCGGTGAGCTCCGCCGGCGACGCCTCCAGGACCGAGAGGTAGTCGGCGAAGGTGTCGACCCCGACGTCGAGCATCCGCTTGCGGATCCGGCGGCCCAGGCTGGCCCGCTTGTAGCCGGTGAAGTCGAACCCCCGGACGTCCCGGACGTGCTCGAGCAGCACCTCCAGGCCCTCGTCGGCCTCCAGGGCAGCGCTCATGTCCGTTCCTCGCCGACGGAGGTGGGCGTCGCCGCGGCCGGGTCGAGACGACGGCGCACCAGCCGGTCGACCAGCGGGCCGACGGCCGCCAGCGGCACGACATGGGTGGCCCCGCCGGAGCGGGCCGCGCTCGCGGGCATGCTCGGGAAGGCGGCGTCGTCGGGATCCTGGACGACGCCGATGCCCCCGTGGCGGGCGATGGCCTGGAGCCCGGCGGTGCCGTCGTCGAGCATCCCCGAGAGCACGACGCCGACGACCGCCGACCCGCGCTGCTCGGCCGCGCTGGCGAACAGCCGGTCGATCGACGGGCGCGGCGTGTCCCGCTCGGGGCCGGCGTCGAGGACGACGCACCCGTCGTCGAGGAGCAGGTGGACGTCGGGCGGCGCCACGTAGACCACACCCGGCTCGACCCGCTCGCCGTCGATGGCGTGGTGGACCGGGAGCGACCCGGCGCGCGCCAGGATCTGCGGGAGGGCGCTGTAGCCGTCCGGGGCCACGTGCAGGACCACCATCACGACGGCCGGGAGGTCGACCGGCAGGGCGCCGATGACGGTCGACAGGGCGTCGACCCCGCCTGCCGACGCTCCCATCACGACGACGGGAGGTTGATCGGACACGCAGGGTGGACCCTACTCCCCGTCGTTCGGCCTCCCGATGGGGCGAGGCC
>DATHEV010000854.1:0-2734 GCA_035318405.1 Iamia sp. | reverse complement strand
ACGCCGAGACGGGTGCGGAGCGCGCCGGCGCGGCGCACCTCGAGGTGGGTGTCGGTGAAGACGTGGACCACCGTCGCCGCCTTGCGCAGCCCCACGAGGGCGGACGGGGCGAGGGTCGGAGCGGCCGCCCCGGCCCTCGGCCGACCGCTCCCGGAGGGAGGGGTCACGGCGACGGCCTGCCTGTGATCACCGTCACAGGATAGACCCACCCTCCGGTCGGGCCTCGGCGATGAAGTGCCGGGACTCGCCGGGGTAGAAGCGGTCGACCGAGAGGGGCTGCTCGACCATGCCGATGGCCCGGGCGACCTTGGCCGACGGCTCGTTGTCGACGTACATGAGGGGCGTGGATCCTCGGCAGGCGTTCGAGCCCGGCGCGCAGCAGGGCCTCGGCGGCCTCCCGGGCCAGGCCCCGACCCCAGGCATCTGGGTGCAGATGCCTGGGGTCGGGGCCTCGGTCTCGTGGGGGGGCGGGGTCGATCCCGCCGTGGTGATCAGCACCGTGCCGGCGACGACGCCGGTGGCCCGCTCCTCGACGGCCCAGAAGCCGACGGGGTTGCCGGGCTCGAGCTTGGCCGCGTAGCGGGCGATGCGCTCGACCGCCTCGTCCCGGTGGCCATCAGCTTCGGGTCGTCCTGGTCGTCGTCGATCCAGCGCATGACCTCGCGCCGGCGCAAGACGTCGAGCAGCCGTTCGCCTTCGTCGTCGCGCCAGGCGCGCAGCACGACCCGATCGGTCCGCAACAGCTCCATCACGACGATTGTGGCGTCAGGCGGGCAGCTCGAGGGGGAGGCCGAGACGCGCGAAGTGCGCGTAGCCGAAGGTGGTGATCTCGGCGATGCGCCCGTCCTCGACGCGGAGCACGTCGAGCTTGAAGGCCCGGAAGATCGGATCGCCCGTGCGGCGCAGGTAGCTGCCCGCCGCCGGGAGCCGGTTGGCCCGGGTCGGGACCAGCCTCCACTCGCCCTCGTGCTCGGGCCCGAACGCCCGCACCAGCAGTCCCTCCAGGGCGGTGCGGCCGTCGAACACCATCGGGTTGGGCGGCATCGTGATGCGGATGTCCTCGGCCGCGATCGACAGGGCCAGGGCGGCGTCGCCCTCGTCGTTGGCCCGGATGAACCGGGCCAGCACGTCGAGCTCGTCGGCCCCGGCCTCCGGGGTGGTCCAGTCGGCGCGCCGCTCGGGCAGGCGGTCCTGGAGGGTGGCGCGGGCCCGCTGCACGGCGCTGTTGGCCGCGGCCACGCTCGTGGCGAGGGCCTCGGCCGTCTCCACCGCCGTCCACCCGAGCACGTCCCGGGCGATCAGGGCGGCCCGCTGGCGGGGCGGCAGCGCCTGGAGGGCGACGAGGAAGGTCAGCTCGATGGTCTCCCGGTCGACCACCACGGTGTCGGGCCCGGCGTCGGCCGCGGTGGCCTGGTCGAGGAGGACGTCCGGGTAGGGCTGGAGCCACGCCACCTCGGCCGCGGTGCCCGTGATCGGGCGGCGCTTCATGCGCCGGATGTGGTCGAGGCAGACGTTGGTGCAGACCCGGTAGAGCCAGGCCCGCAGGTTGGCCCCACCCTCGGCGATGCGGTCCCGGTTCTGCCAGGCCCGGAGCATGGCCTCCTGGACCGCGTCCTCGGCCTCCTCGTAGGAGGCGAGCATCCGGTAGCAGTGGACGTGGAGCTCGCGGTGGTGGCGCTGGGCCACCACCGCGAACGCCCGCTCGTCGCCGGCCAGGGCGGCGGCCACCACCGGATCGGGCCCGGCGGTCTCGGTGCTCACGAGGCCCGGCTCTTGATCTCCTGGATCAGCCAGATGTTGCCGTCGGGGTCGGGCAGCTCGGCGAACGAGCCGTAGTCCTGGCGCTGCGGATCGACCCCGTCGACCTTGCCCTCGGCGCCGAAGTGGAACGGGTCGCTGACCTCGATGCCACGCTGGCGCACCTCGGCCACGGCGGCCTCGATGTCGGTGACGACGAGGTGCAGGCCCTGGGCCGATCCCGGCGCCGCCGAGGTGATGCCGGTGCCGAAGCCGACCGAGCAGGCCGAGCCGGGCGGGGTCACCTGCACGACGCGGAAGTCGCCGGCCTGGTGGTCGGTGTCGCAGTTGAAGCCCAGCTGCTCGTAGTACGCCTTGCTCCGGTCGATGTCGGTGACGGGGATGATCACCAGCTCGAGCTTCATGTCCATCGGTCTGCCTCCTGGGCGGTTGCGGGCGGGCTCGTGTGCCCGCTCATCACGTCCAACGCCGCCCCGCCCGAGGACTCATCGGTGGCGCGATGAGCTTCTTCGATCAGGTGCCGGCGAGCCGCTCGATGACGGGCTCCAGCGCGTCGAGGTCCGCCAGCGAGAGACCGATGGCGCTGATGCCGAGGGTCTCGCGCCGCTCGATCAGGTCGTCGGCGATCTGGTCGACGGTGCCGCACAGGGCGTGGGGCGAGCGCAGCGACTCCGCCGCGGGGATGCCGAAGGCGGGGGCCAGGGCCTCGGCCATGCCCTCGCGGTCGTCGGTGACGATCAGGACGTGGATGCGGGTCTGCAGCTCGAGCCCGGCATAGCGGTCGCCGGCCGCCTCGCGGATCCACCCCAGCTTCTCGATGGTGGCCGCCTCGGTGGCGCTGGGCCCGGCGGCGGCGTCGATCACGCCCTTGGCCAGCTTGGGGTTGAGCCCGACGATGTCGGCGTGGCGGCCGGCGACCTGGAGGACCCGCCGGCCCCCTCCGCCGATCACGAGGGGCAGGTCGGCCCGCGGCTTG
>DATHEV010000853.1:0-3670 GCA_035318405.1 Iamia sp. | reverse complement strand
GGGCTCCAGATGGGCCAGGCCGGGTCGTCGAGCCGGAACGGCGCCCGGGGCCGCAGGAGCTCGAGCTGGGCGTCGAGGTAGGCCTCGGGCGTGCCCAGGTCGCGCCAGTGGCCGGTGTGCTCCCAGGCGTGGACGTTCCCGCCGTCGATGACGGTCGGGACGAGGGCCTCGCCGAAGTCGCCCAGCGGCGCGCCCTCGGCCACCAGCGCCCGCAGCGTGCCCAGCAGGACACTGGTGTCGTAGGCGAAGACCTCGGTGGCGGCGGTGCGGTGGGGCGGATCGGCGGGCTTGGTGTGCAGGCCGGTGACGCGCCCGCGGGCGTTCACGTTGACCAGGGCGTGGCGGGTCGGGTCCTGGGCGCGGGTCAGCTGGGTGGTGACGATGGTCAGGTCCGAGCGCCGGTCGAGGTGGGCGGTGACGACGGCGTCGAGGTCGATGGCGCAGAGGTGGTCGGCCGAGGCGACCAGCACCACGTCGGGCCCGGCGGCGTCGATGAGCCGGGCCTGGCGGGCCAGGGCATCGGCGTTTCCCTCGGCGAAGCCCTCGCCCCCGGCGCCCTGGTAGGGGGGCAGCACCTGGAGCCCGCCCCGGCTCCGGTCCAGGTCCCACGGCCGGCCGCCGGCCAGGTGATCGTTCAGCAGGTGGGGCTCGTACTGCTGGACGACCCACACGTCGGTCAGGCCGCTGTTGGCGGCGTTCGACAACATGAGGTCGATCAGGCGATAGGTCCCGCCGACGGGGAGGCTGGGCTTGGCCCGGCCCACGGTCAGCACGTCGAGTCGTGACCCCTTCCCCCCGGCAAGGATGATCAGGAGGGCGCGGTGCATCGGTCGATCCTCCCATGCCCGCGGGAACTAGACCGACCGGTCAAGCGCACGTAGCCTGCCGCCATGTACCAGTGGACGGACGAGCAGGAGATGGTGCGCGGGGCCGTGCGCCAGTTCATCGACAAGGAGATCCGCCCGCGGATCGACGAGTTCGAGCACGGCGACACCCCGCCCTACGAGGTCCTGCGCAAGCTGTTCAAGGACTTCGGCATGGACGTTGCGGCCCGCGACCGCTTCGCCAAGGGCATCGAGTTCGAGAAGAAGGTGGCCGAGGCCGTCGCCGCCGGCGAGACCCCGCCCGAGAAGGCGTCCCGCGACGGCGACGGTGGTGCCGCCTCGCTGACCCTCATCCCCATCATCGAGCTGTGCCGGGTGTGCCCGGGCATGGTCACCGCCATGGGCGTGTCGATGGGCCTGACCTCGGCCGCCATCTCGTCCAAGGGCACCATCGCCCAGAAGGAGCGGTGGGTCCCGGACCTGCTGACCATGGACAAGATCGGCGCCTGGGCCATCACCGAGCCCGGCTCCGGGTCCGACGCCTTCGGCTCGATGAAGGCCTCGGCCCGCAAGGACGGCGACGAGTACGTCCTCAACGGCTCCAAGACGTTCATCACCAACGGCCCCTACGCCGACACGATCGTCTTCATCTGCAAGCTCGACGAGGGCAACGAGCCCGCCGACCGCAAGATCCTCTCCTTCGTGCTCGACACGGGCATGCCCGGGCTCGAGCAGTCGAAGCCGCTCCGCAAGATGGGCATGCACAGCTCGCCCACCGGTGAGCTCTTCCTCGACGACGTGCGGGTCGGCATCGACCGCCTCGTCGGCGAGACCGAGGACGTGGCCAAGGGCGGCCGTGAGGGGGCCAAGGCCACCTTCATGCAGGAGCGCTCGGGCGTCGCCGCCATGGCGCTCGGGATGATCGAGGAGTGCCTCGACCTGTCGGTCCAGTACGCCAAGGACCGGGTCCAGTTCGGCCAGCCCATCGGCGAGTTCCAGCTGATCCAGGACAAGCTGGCCCGGATGGAGGTCGCCCGCCTCAACGTGCAGAACCTGGTGTTCCGCACCATCGAGATGTCGGCCAGCGGCCACAGCATGACCCTCGCCGAGGCCTCGGCCATGAAGCTCTACTCCGCCCGCGCCGCCACCGAGGTGGCCATGGAGGCCGTCCAGCTCTTCGGCGGCAACGGCTACATGAGCGAGTTCCGCGTCGAGCAGCTCGCCCGCGACGCCAAGGTCCTCCAGATCTACGCCGGCACCGACGAGATCCAGATCACCCACATCGCCAAGGACCTCCTCCGCCGCTGATCGTCTCCGAGCTCGGGGGGAGATGTGACCCTCCAGGGGCACATCTCCCCCCGAGTTCGCATCAATCGGTGGTGCTCCAGGCCAGGAGGGTCACCACGGCCACGAGGGCGAGGGGGAGGACGAGGGCCCAGCGGAGGGCGGTGGCGTGGGCCAGGCCGCCGATGATGCCGGGGCCGCCGAGGTAGGCGCCGTAGCCGGCGGTGGTGACCACGGCGATGCCGTGCTCGCCCCGCAGCCGGCCGGCGGCGGCGAAGGCGAGGGGTACGGCGGGGGCGAGCCCGGCGCCGACGACCACCAGCAGCAGCGGCACCGGGAACGCCACCGGGCTGAGCAGGGACAGGCCCAGGGCGACCGTGGCGACGGCAACGCTGATGCGCACGAGCCGGGCCGAGCCCCACGCCGCCGCCAGCCGGTCGCCGGCCAGACGTCCGCCCAGGCCGCCGGCCGAGACGCCCGTGACGGCCAGGGCGCCGAGCAGCTTGCCGCCGTCGAGGTCCTCCCGCACCAGCACGCCGGCCCAGTCGAGCAGGGCCCCCTCGGCCAGGAACACGCACCCGCCGATGGCGGCCAGGGCCGCCAGCCGGCCCCGCCGAGCGGGCGGCGCGGCGGCGGGCCCGTCGGCGGACGAGGAGGCCGACCCGGCGTGCTCGATCCTCCCGTCGGGCACCTGCCGGGCGCACGCCACGCCCGCCGCCACCACGAGCACCCCGACCACCACGAGGTGGACGTCGACGGCCAGGCCGGCCCCGACGGCCACCGCGCCCAGCCCGGCGCCCAGCAGCACGCCGCCGCTCCAGCCGGCGTGGAGCCCGCTCAGCAGCGGCGTCTCGGCCTCGTGCTCGAGCTGCACCCCGGCCCCGTTCATCGAGACGTCGAGCACGCCGACGGCCAGGCCCAGGAGCAGCTCGGCGGCGGCCAGTGTGGCCCACGACCCGGCCAGGCCGGGCAGCACGACGGCCAGGCCGACGACGATCCAGCCCCCGCCCACCACCGGTCGCGACCCGAGCCGGCGCACCAGCAGCCCACCGATCCACGCCCCCAGCACCGCCCCGACGGAGAGGCCCAGCAGGGCCGTGCCCAGGGCGCCCTCGCTCAGGTCGAGCTCGTCCTTGACGTCGGGGATCCGCGCCCCCCAGCTCCCGACCGCGAACCCCAGCGCCGTGAACGCCCCCAGCACCGCCAGGTGGGCCGGCCCCCGTCGCACGCGAGTCACGGGCGCGGCGGTCGTGGTCACCGGATCGACGCTATCCACGGCGCCCCGCTTGGCCGCAGGGGGCAGGGGTAGGGCGCCCGCTCCCCCCACCCACAGGAGACACGACATGGCTGAGAACGGGACCGATCCCGACGCCCAGGCCGCGCACACCGCCGACCGCATGCCCACCGAGGAGGAGGCCGAGGCGGCCGAGCGGGCCGGCGAGGAGGTCCCCGAGTCGGTGGCCGACGCCTACCAGCAGGCGGCCGAGACGGGCGCCAAGGTCGAGGGCGAGGGCGCGATCTAGGCGACGTGCCATGGGGCACCCGACCGTGTGGTTCACGGC
>DATHEV010000852.1:0-4227 GCA_035318405.1 Iamia sp. | reverse complement strand
TGAGTCGGTCGCATGTGGCGGATCAGGCTTGCCTCCGCCTTGCGTATGGCATCTGCAGCTCCGGTGGCTGCGGCGCGTGCGTCGCCTTCCTGGGCCGCCTCCGTTGAAGCGGCCGAAGACCCGTGTCCACGAAGCAGGCGGCGGCAGGCGTCACCGGCCCGCGCGGGGCCGGCTCCGTTGAAGGGTGGTGATCGCGCTCGCGTTCGTCACGCGCCCGGAGTCACCAGGGCATCACAGCCCTGGCACCGTTGAAGCACCTTGTTCAGCTCGGTTTGCAGCGGGCGCAGTTGGTCACCGGCACCTCACGGCGCCGGCTTCGTTGAAGTGCATGCGCCGCGCGCTCGGCGGTCGTCTGGACTTGCTTGCCTGGCGTCTCGCAGCGGCTTCGTTGAAGCACGGTCCCCGGCGCTCACCAGGGCTACTGTCACCGGCTCACCGGCAGCCTCGCGACAGCCGCCCGAAGCTTCGCCGGGTCGCGCAGCGGCGGCCCGTGGCCGAAGCAGACGAGCGCCGGCTCGAGCGCGGCGATGCGACGGGCCGACTCGCGGTTGAGCGCGACGTCGGGGCTGACGATCCCGAACGGCTCGCGGATCGCGCCTCGCAGGATGAACGGGTTGAAGCCCCACATCACGTCACCGCAGAGCAGCGTGCGGTCGGACTCGCGCCAGTAGGAGACGTGACCGGGGGAGTGGCCCGGCGTGTGAAGCACGGTGAAGCCGGCGACCTCGTCGCCCTCGCGCAGCCGTCTGGCGATCGGATGCGCCTTCGGGCCGGGCACCATCCGACCGCCCTTCGAGACCATCTTGCCGGCCTCGACCGCCTCGGCGTCCGCCTCGCCGCACCACATCGGGATGTTCAGCCGGGTGCAGATCGCGTGGCTCGCGCCGTAGTGGTCGATGTGCGCGTGCGTGAGCGCATGCGCGTTGATCTCGCGCCCGTCGAGCTGCTTGAGGATGCGCTTGCGGTCGTAGGAGATCCCGGCGTCGAGCAGCACGTCTCCGACGACGTAGACGTTCACGGCGTTCGCCGGGAAGCCGGACAGCTGCCAGACGTTGTCGGCGAGTTGTCGCACGCGCGGCACCTTATCCATGCCGCCTGGCTGCCTGCGCAGGTCGTCCCACGAGGGGAACGTCTGTTCGCTCGACTATCATCGAGGGCCGATGCCGCCCTCCGATCAGCTCGTCGTCTCCGGGGCCCGCGAGCACAACCTCAAGGACGTCACGGTCGCGATGCCGCGCAACGCGCTCGTGGTCATCACGGGCCTGTCCGGCTCGGGCAAGTCGTCACTGGCGTTCGACACGATCTACGCCGAGGGACAGCGCCGCTACGTCGAGTCGCTGTCGGCCTACGCGCGCCAGTTCCTCGGGCAGATGGACAAGCCCGACGTCGACTTCATCGAGGGGCTGTCGCCCGCCGTCTCGATCGACCAGAAGTCCACGTCGAAGAACCCGCGCTCGACCGTGGGCACGATCACCGAGGTCTACGACTACCTCCGACTGCTCTACGCGCGGGCCGGACGTCCGCACTGTCCCACCTGTGGCGCTGCCATCGAGCGGCAGACGCCGCAGCAGATCGTCGACAAGGTGCTGACCCTCGAAGAGGGTCAGCGCTTCCAAGTGCTGGCACCGGTCATCCGCCGACCCTAGTTGTCCGACCCGCCGCTTAGCATGGGTGGGACAGGGCAGCGGCCCCGATGCCGCCTGCCCAACAGCCCGACCGACGCCGGCCGTGAGGATCTCCGTGATGGTCCCGACCGTGGAGCGGGGGTTGCGGGACGCCGACTTCTGGTCGATCGAGATGGCCGGCGACAGCCCCTCGATGAAGTCGACGTCGGGCTTGTCCATCTGCCCGAGGAACTGACGGGCGTAGGACGACAGCGACTCGACGTAGCGACGCTGGCCCTCGGCGTAGATGGTGTCGAAGGCCAGCGAGCTCTTGCCCGAGCCCGACAGCCCGGTGAAGACGATCAACCGGTCGCGCGGCAGGTCGAGGTCGACGCCGCGCAGGTTGTGCTCCCGGGCGCCGCGGATGACGAGGGTGTCGGACACGAGCACCCACCCTACCGGGCGCGCCAACCTCACGAACGCCTGTACGCTCCGAGGCTCTCAGTCGGAGGCCAGGACCGCCTCGGACCGGCGGTCCGCCGGGTCATCGGCACGGTTGTCGGCACGGTTGTCGGCGGGCTCGACCGGCTCGGCGCCGGATGACGGGCGCCACCGGGTGCCCAGGGCGACCAGGCCCAGGACGGCGCCCGGGAGCAGCACCCGGCCCACATCGGCCGAACGGGCCCACACCGGCTCGCCCAGGGCCGCGGCCAGCACCAGGTTGGCGCCGATGGCCACCCGCCAGGCGGGGTCGCGGCCCAGGGCCAGGCCGGCGCCGGCGAGGGCGATGGTGGCGCCGATGGCCAGCACCTCGCCGGGTGGCCACGACGGGGCCGCCTCGACCAGGCCGGCGAAGGGCACGACGCTCAGGCGGCCCGACACGGTGCCCACCGGCCACGACCCCACGATGGACCGCAGGACCACGACCCAGGCGACGTAGGGCGCGGCGGTCGCGGCCAGGAGCGCCGTCGGCCGGAGCCGGCCCCGGGCCAGCTCGCGCAGGGCGAGGGCGGCGGGCACGACGAGCAGCGTCTCCCGGCACAGCCCGGCCAGGGCGAAGGCGGCCAGCGCCAGCAGGATCGACCGGCGCGACGGGGCCGGCCGGGTCCACTCCAGGACGCCGGCGACCAGCAGGGCGCAGCCCAGGGCCTCGGGGCCGACGAAGGTGATGTCCGCCAGCGACCCGGGGAGGACGAGGAGGAGGCCGGCCAGCGCCGGGGGGGCGCCCAGGCGGCGGAGGGCGAGGGCGGCGGCGGCCACCATGGCCACGACCGACAGCGCGGAGACGGCGACCAGCGCCCACGGCACCCGCTCGGGGTCACCGCCGGACACCAGCCAGCCGGTCCAGCCCAGCAGGGGGCGCTGGTGGCGGTAGGCCACCTCGCCGGCTCCCCCGCGGATGAGCTCGGGCCGGCGGATCGTCGGGTCGACCGCCAGGGCGGCGAACACCTGGCCGTCACGAGCGTTCAGGGCCGCCTCGACCGGGCGGTCGGGCGGGTCGTACAGCGTGCTCAGGCGGTGCCCATCGGCCTCGCGGTCCGACGGGACGGCGGCGGACTGGCCGTACCAGCCATAGGCGACCAGGCCCACGAAGACGGCGGCGACCACGACGACCGGCCCGATCCCCCGCCCGGTCCGGCCGGTGCTCGGCGCCACCTCGCGCGCGGGCGCGCCCACGGGGACGGTGAGGGACGGCGCCGGCACCGTCCCCCATCGGCCCCCACCCAGCGGTCCTGAGCCTCGGGTGGGGGCCCGCTCCGCGGCTGGCAGGACGGCGTCCCTTCTCCCGAGGCGAGGTCTCGAGGACCACACCCTCCGGCCGAGGGCAGGGCACCGGCACCGCCCGCCCGGCGGTCCTGAGCCCGTCGGGTGCCGGCGTCTCAAGGGGCACGCCGTTCGGCCGACGGGGTGGGGGTGACCTCCGTCGTCGCGGCCCCGGACGCGGTGTCCTCTGCCCCCTCGCCCACCACCAGCCGGGCCGTCGTCCGGTGGGCGGTCATCGGCACCGTCGTGCTCGCCCTGGTGGTCCTCGTCGACCTCGAGCGGCTGGGCGGCAACCCCCTGGGCCTGGTCCAGCCCGGCGCCGCCGGCCCGGCAGCAGGAGCCTTCGCCGAGGACTTCCCGGAGACCGAGCTGCCCGCCGACGTCGGGCTCGACGGGCAGCTGGCCTACGCCATCGCCCGCGACCCGCTGCCCGTCGACGCCAGCGCCGCCCACCTCGATCGCCCCCGGTACCGGCTCCAGCGCCCGCTCCTCCCCTACGCGGCCGCCGCTCTCCACCCCGGCGGCGGGGGGATCGGCCTGGTCTGGGCGCTGTTCGCCGTCGGCCTGGCCGGCGTGGCGGCCGTGGCCGCCGGGGCCGGGATGCTCAGCACGCGGTGGGGCGGGCCGGCGTGGGTCGGTGCGGTCGTGGCCATCCTGCCGGGCTGCTTCATGTCGCTGCGCGTGACGACGGCGGACGCCCTCGGCCTGGGACTGGCCCTGCTGGCCGTGGCCCTGGCCGCCCGGGGCCGCACCGGACCGGCGATCGCCCTCGGGGTGGCGGCCGTGCTGGCGAAGGAGCCCTCCTGGCTGGTCCTGGCCGGCTGGGCCCTGGCCCACCGGACGCGCCGGGACGCCGCCG
>DATHEV010000851.1:0-4155 GCA_035318405.1 Iamia sp. | reverse complement strand
GGCCTTGCCGTCGTCGAGGGTGACCACGGCGACGGGGCCGTCGAGGCGGTACGAGAGCGGGGCCGCGGTGTCGGACGTTCGGGACATGGCCGCGGACCGTAGCCCCCGGGTCAGGCGGTCTCGGTGGCCGGCCGGCGGAGGGCGTGGCGAGCGGCGTCCCGGCCGGCGGTGCCGGCGACCCGACCGTCGGGCCACACCACCAGGATGCGGTCGATGCCGGCCGATTCGGCCCGCTGGAGGGCCGTGAGCACGGGATCGTCGACCGTGGCGGTGGGGATGCGATCGATGGGCCAGGCCACGTCGACGGCCCGGACGACGGGCCAGTCGCGGGGGTCGACCGACAGCACCAGCTCTGAGGTGAGCAGGCCGGTGATGCGGCCGTCGGGGGCCTGCACCGGGAAGGCGGTGTGGGGCTGCCAGGCCTCGGCCCGGGCGACCACGTCGGACAGCGTGGACCACTCGGCCACGACCGGCGGATCGGGCACCATCACCGCGCCCAGCCGGGTGTCGCGGAGCCGCCCGATGGCCGGGGCGTCGCGCATCCGGGACCGGGAGCTGCTGGCGATCACCATGCCGCCGAAGATCATCCAGATCCCGAACTGGCCGAGCGGCCCGCCGTCCCGGGTGACGAGCAGGCCGAGGACGAACAGCCCGCCGCCCAGGGCCAGGCCGATCACCGAGGCGATCGACGCGGCGCGGTTCCGGTTGCGGATCGCCATCCACAGCAGGGCCTCGAGCACGGCGCCGCCGTCGAGCGGGGCGCCCGGCAGCATGTTCACCACGGCGAGGATCAGGTTGAGCACGGCCAGCCACAGGAACAGCTCGCCAAGGAGCTGGACGAGGCCGTCGAGCGAGCCCTCGACGGCGGTGGCCCCGCCCCAGAACAGGCCGGCCAGGACGAAGTTGGTGAACGGCCCGATGGCGCTGACCCGCAGCTCGGCCCCGGCGGTGGCCGGCTCGGTGACGAACTGGGTGTGCCCGCCGAGGAGGGTGAGCGTGATGCCCCGCACGCCGATGCCCTCGTGCCGGCCCACCAGGGCGTGGCCCATCTCGTGGGCCAGCAGCGACAGGAACAGCAGGCCGGCGCCGGCGACGCCGACGATCCAGTAGGTCGTCGTGCTCTGGGCCTCCACCCTGTCGGGCAGCAGGCTCTCGGCCAGGGTGAAGGCGTACACGAACGCGATCAGCGGCACGATCCAGCTCATGGCCACCTTGATCCCGGCCACCTGGCCCAGCGGGATGGCCCTGTTCATCGGGCCACCCTACGGCTCACCCGGGTGGGGCGGCCCCTCGGCGGGCGGGTCAGCCGTCGGTCAGCCGGTGGGCTCGGTGACGAAGTCGATCAGGCGCTCGACGGCGCCGATCAGGTCCGACTCGAGGTCGGTCCAGTCGCCCACGGTGCCGAGGACCCGGCGCCAGAAGGCGGCCGTCGTCTCGTCGGACCCGAGGGCGGCGATGACGCCCTCCTTCCACGGCGTGCCCGGGGGGACGACGGGCCAGGCCCGGATGCCGAGGGCGGCGGGGCGCACCGCCTGCCACACGTCGACGAAGCGGTGGCCGGTGACCAGCACGTCGGGGTGGTCGATGCCGGCGGCGATGCGGGTCTCCTTCGACCCGTCGACCAGGTGGTCGAGGAGGATGCCGAGCCGGCGTCCGGGCCCGGGGCCGAAGCCCCGGACCACGGCGGCCAGGTCGTCGGCGCCGTGGAGGACCTCGACCACCACGCCCTCGCCCCGCAGGTCGTCACCCCACACCTTCTCCACCAGCTCGGCGTCGTGGAGGCCCTCGACGAGGAGCCGGCTGGCGCGCGCGACCCGGGCCGGCTGGCGGGGCCCTGCCACCGAGCCGCTCGCCGTGCGGGTGGCGGCCCTGGTCGGGACGACCGGCCGGGGCGGCACGAGGGCGACGGCCTGGCCCTGGACGGTGAACCCGCCCGGGATCGGGTTCAGCGAGTGCTGGCGGCCCCTGGGGTCGCGGGCCAGCAGGACCTCGCCCCGCAGGCTGACCACGGTCCACGCCTCGCGCTGGCCCCGGGGGGTGATGGCCAGGCCGGGGACGGCCTCGACCTTCGGGTAGGTCGGCCGGCGCCGCCGGGGACCGTCGAGGTCGATGGGCTCGGAGAGGATGCCGTCGCCGCGGGCCATCGCCCGAACCTACGGCCACGCTCCCCCTCCGCGGTGGACGGCTGTCCCGCAGGTCGACCTTCCCGCGCGGTCGTGGGTCGCCGGCGGCTCGCCACCGCGCAAGAAGGTCGACTTGTCTGGTCTCGTTCCGGCGCGGTGGTGGGCCACGGGCGGTGCGCCACCGCGCGGGAACGGGGCGACAGCGATTCCGGCGCGGTGGTGGGTCGCGGGCGGTGCACCACCGCGCCGGAAGGTCGACCTGCGCGGCGATCGGTCGCGGGAGACGGCGGGGCGGTCCCTACCCTCGGGCCGGTGATCCTGCTCGACGCCGAGGGGCTGACCGTGACCCGCCCCGAGCGGCCGCTGTTCACCGATGTGGGCCTGACCCTGGCCAGCGGTGACCGGCTGGCCGTCGTCGGCCTCAACGGGTCCGGCAAGAGCACGCTGCTGCGGGTCCTGGCCGGCGACGTCGGCCCGGCGGCAGGGACCGTCCGCCGGGGTCGGGGCAGCCGCATCGTGGCCGTGGCCCAGGACCGGGCCCGACCGACCGGCACCGTCAGGGAGGCCGTCGGTGCCGCCGGCGACCGGGCGTGGGAGGCCGAGGCGGTGGCCGACCGCCTGGGCCTGACGGCGCTGCTCGACCGAGATGGCGCCACCCTGAGCGGTGGCCAGGCCACCCGGGTCGCCCTGGCCGCCGCCCTCACCGAGGTGGGCGCCAGCGGGGCGGGCGAGGACGACGACTCGGTCCTGTTGATCCTCGACGAGCCCACCAACCACCTCGACATCGACGCCATCGCCTGGCTCGAGGAGCGTCTGGCCGCCCACCGCGGCGGGCTGCTGCTCGTGACCCACGACCGTCACGTCCTCGACCGCGTCACGACCCGCATCCTCGAGCTCGACCGGGGCCGGGGCCACGTGCACGAGGGCGGCTACGCCTCCTACCTGGAGGCCCGGGCCCTCCGGGACGAGCAGGCCGCCACGGCGGAGACCAAGCGCAAGAACCTGGCCCGCACCGAGCTGGCCTGGCTGCGCCGGGGCGCCAAGGCTCGCTCCACCAAGGCCAAGTTCCGTGTCGAGAGCGCCACCGCCCTCGTCGAGCACCAGGCCGCGGCCCCGGCCCGCGCCAGCGACGACCTCCCGCTCCACCACGGCACGCCCCGGCTGGGTGACACCGTCGTCGAGCTCCATGGCGTCGGCCACCGCTGGGGCCCGGACGAGCCGTTCCTGTTCCGCCACGTCGACCTGATGCTCGACCCCCGGGAGCGGCTGGGCCTGGTGGGGCCGAACGGCGCCGGCAAGACGACGCTGATCGACGTCCTCGCCGGCCGGCTGACGCCCACCGAGGGTCGCGTCGTCACCGGATCGACCGCCGCGGTGGCCGTCTACGACCAGACCGGCATGGCCCTCGACCCCGCCACCCGGGTGGCGGCGGCCGTGGCCGGCGGGCACCGCGACCCCGACTGGACCGATGCCGCCCTCCTGGAGGCCTTCTGGTTCGACGCCGACGCCCAGCGCTCGCCCATCGGGCTGCTGTCGGGCGGTGAGCGGCGCCGGCTCCAGCTGCTGCTGACCCTGCGGGAGAAGCCCAACGTCCTGCTGCTCGACGAGCCCACCAACGACCTCGACCTCGACACCCTGCGGGTGCTGGAGGACTTCCTCGACGACTGGCCCGGGGCGCTGGTGGTCGTCAGCCACGACCGGGCCCTCCTGGAGCGCACCGTCACCGACGTCGTCGTCATCGACGAGGACACCCACGGCCGCCGGCTGCCCGGGGGCTACGCCGCCTGGGAGGAGGCCCGGCGCCGCCGACGCTCGGCCGGGCGGACCACGGCCGGCCCCGCGGCCCCGAAGGCGTCCCGCCCCGCCCCGACGCCGCGCCCGAAGGCGGCGCCGGCGCCGGCGCCGAGCCGGCGGTCGCCGGCCCACCTCCACAAGCTGCTCAAGGAGGCCGAGGGCGCCATCCGGCGGCTGGAGCGCCGGCGGGCCGACATCACCGCCGAGCTGGCCGCCGGCGCCGCCGACCACGTCCGCA
>DATHEV010000850.1:0-3358 GCA_035318405.1 Iamia sp. | reverse complement strand
GTTCAGCCATCTCGGCCCGACCCTCGACGAGGGCGTCACCGAGATCGAGGACTGGCTGGTCGAGGACAGCCCCTGGGACCTCACCCACGCCGACGTGGAGAACGCCAGGGAGGACATCGTCGAGCGAGCCCGCGATGCCCTGCGGCACTCCGAGGACCAGGTCACCAAGGGCGTGCAGACGGTGGTCACCGGGCTGGCCGGGCTCCTCCTCGCCACCATCCTCACGTTCTTCGCCCTCAAGGACGGCCCGCGCTTCGTCCACTGGCTCGACGAGCGGACCCCGAAGGCCCGGCGGCCGCACGTCCGGGTCGTGGCCCAGGCAGCCTGGGCTGCGCTGGGCGGCTACCTGCGGGCGTCGGCGCTGCTCGGCCTGCTCGAGGCGATCGTCATCGGCGGGACCATGGCGATCATGGGGGCCGGGCTGGTCATCCCGGTGATGATCCTCACCTTCGCCGCCGCCTTCGTCCCCCTGGTCGGTGCGACCGTGGCGGGCGTGATCGCCGTCCTGGTCACGCTGGCCGCCGGGGGCCTCGTGCCCGCCCTGGTGGTCGCCGTCGTCGCCGTGCTCGTCCAGCAGCTCGACAACGACCTCCTGGCCCCGTGGATCTTCGGCAAGAACCTCGAGCTGCACCCCGTCGTGATCCTGCTGTCCATCGCCGCCGGCACCGCCCTGTTCGGCTTCGCCGGGACGGTCATGGCCGTCCCGGTCACGGCGACCGTGCTCACCTCGATCGCCGCCCTGAGGAGCCAGGTCGACCTCGAGGGCGCCGCCGATCCCGACGTCGGGTCGCCGATGGTCGATGTCACGACGCCGGGTCCGGCGGGGGCGCCGTAGCCTGCCCGCGTGGCGATCCACCACCTCCAGATCTGGGTGCCCGATCTGGGCCGGGCCGAGCGGTCGTGGGGCTGGTTGCTCGACGAGCTCGGCTTCGTCCTCAGCCGGAAGTGGGAGCACGGCCGGGTCTGGCGCAAGGACGGCACCGGCATCGCCATCGAGCAGTCGCCCGACATGGTGCCGGGGATGCTCTACTCCCGGCTCCGCCCCGGGCTGAACCACATCGCCTTCGAGGTCGGGTCGGCGGACGAGCTGGTCCGCATCGTCGCCGCCGGCGTGGCCTACGGCTGGACGTCGCTCGACGGTCGCCACCCCTACCCGCCGGGCACCACCACGGCCTTCATCGAGGACGCGGACGGCTTCGAGGTCGAGCTGGTCGCCCCCGAGGCGCCCGCCGGGTGAAACGGAAGCGCCGGGGGCGGGCCGACCCCGACACGCCGGTCGAGCAGCGGTGGAACCACAACATCCACCTCCACCCGCTGCTCCTCGACGCCCTGCCCGACCCGTGCGGTTCCGTGCTCGACGTCGGCTGCGGGGACGGCGTCCTCACCTGGGAGCTGGCCGACCGCGCCGCCCAGGTGCTGGCCATCGACCGTGACGCGGCATCGGTCGAGCGCACGCGGGCACTGGTCGCCGGGCGCGAGCACGTCGAGGTGCGGGAGGCCGACGTGATGATCGCCGACCTCGAGCCGTCGTCGTTCGACGCCGTCCTCTCGATCGCCGTGCTCCACCACCTCGGCCTGCAGGAGGGCCTGGTCCGGCTGGCCTCGCTGGTCCGGCCGGGCGGAACCCTGGCCATCGTCGCCTTCGGCAAGACGCGCACCGGCTACGACCTGGCCCACGACGCCGTGGGGACCGTGGTCACGCGCGCCGTCCGTCGCCGGTACGGCGGCGTGTGGGAGGTGCAGGCGCCGATCGCCGACTGGCACGACACCTACACCGAGGTGCTGAGGGCGGCGACCGTCCTGCTCCCGGGCGTGCGCTACCGGCGCCATCCGATGTTCCGGTGCTCGCTGGTCTGGACCCGCCCCGACGACTGGTCGCCGCCCCCGGCTCCCCGCTAGGCGTTGACGGCGCGCTCGTAGATCAGGATCGTGTTGCCGTCCTGGGAGTAGACGTGGGCCAGACGCCAGCCGTCCGACCCCTTCTTGTTGAGGTCGCCGGTGAGCGAGCGCATGTTGATGCTGCCCTTGTTGACCTCGGCCTGGTACTCGAAGCGCATGGTGGGACCCCCCAAGGGTCGATGTGGAACGCCGGACGCTACCCCGGCATCGGGTCACTGTCGCGCGGGGTCGGCATCATGGGTGGATGACCACGAGTGCACCACCCGCCGCCGAGCGGGCCCAGGAGCTGCTGGAGCAGCTGGCCGGGCCCGAGGCGGTGCTGCGCCCCGAACAGGCGGCGGCCATCGAGGCGGTCACGGCGGACGGCGGCCGGGCGCTCGTCGTCCAGCGCACCGGGTTCGGCAAGTCGGCCATCTACTTCATCGCCACCCGGCTGCGGCGCGACGCCGGTGCCGGCCCCACCCTCGTCGTGTCCCCCCTCCTGGCCCTGATGCGCGACCAGGTGGCGGCGGCCACCCGGCTGGGGGTCCGCTCGGCCACCATCAACTCCACCAACATCGACGACTGGGACGCCATCGAGCAGCAGGTCGCCGAGGGCGAGCTGGACCTGCTGTGCATCAGCCCCGAGCGGCTCAACAACCCCGGCTTCGTCCGTCGGATGCTCCCGAGTCTCAGTGCTGAGCTCGGGCTGCTGGTAATCGACGAGGCCCACTGCATCAGCGACTGGGGGCACGACTTCCGGCCCGACTACCGCCGCATCCGCGACGCCATCGCCGCCCTCTCGCCGGGCACCCCGGTGCTGGCCACCACGGCGACGGCCAACGAGCGGGTGTGTGCCGATGTGGCCGAGCAGCTGGGGGCCGAGGTCGTCACCATGCGGGGCACGCTCGACCGCGAGACGCTCCACCTCGGTGTGGCCCCTCTGCCGTCGATGGCGCACCGTCTGGCGTGGATCGCCCAGCGGGTCGCGGCCGTCGAGGGCACCGGCATCGTCTACTGCCTCACGGTGGCCCAGACCGCTCTGGTCGCCGACTTCCTCCGGTCCGAGGGCCTCGACGCCCACTCCTACTCGTCCGACACGCACCCCGACGACCGACTCCGGCTGGAGGACGACTTCAAGGCCAACCGGCTCAAGGCGCTGGTGGCCACCTCGGCGCTGGGCATGGGCGTCGACAAGCCCGACGTCTCCTTCGTGTTCCACCTCGGTGCCCCGCCGTCGCCCATCGCCTACTACCAGCAGGTCGGCCGGGCCGGGCGCGCCGTCCCCTACGCCGAGGCCTGGCTGCTGCCGGGCGAGGAGGACCAGGCCATCTGGTCGTGGTTCGCCGGGGTCGGGCTGCCGCCCGAGGACCTCTGCCGCCGCGTCCTCGACGCCTTCGAGGCGTCGGGCGGCGAGCCGCTCGGCCTGATGGAGCTCGAGCGCGAGGTCGACATGCGGCGGGGCCGGCTCGAGACGCTG
>DATHEV010000849.1:0-2448 GCA_035318405.1 Iamia sp. | reverse complement strand
GACCGGGCTCCCGCCGGCATCGGCCCCGCCCTACCGGGTGACCCTGAATGGCGACGAGGTGTGGCCGGCGGCCGGGTCGGACCTCCCGCCCAGCGTCATCCGCACCGCAGATCCGGCCCGCCCGCTGCGCGTCACGTTCGGCTCGTGCCGGATCGAGGCGCCGCTGGGCCCGCCCTGGGACCACAGCCCCGACGATCCCGAGCCCGGGCACGGGGTCGACGCCCTCGACGCCCTGGCCGAGGAGCTGCGATCCACCGACGTCGACACGTGGCCCGACCTGCTGGCGCTCGTCGGCGACCAGGTCTACGCCGACCTGGTGGTGCACGACCCGCCGATGCACGAGGGGCCCGACGCCCCACCGCCCGGGAGCCTGGCCGACCTGCCCGACTACGTGCGGCTGTACCACCGGACCTGGGGCCACCCGACCGTGCGGTGGCTGCTGTCGACGATCCCGACGGCGATGATCTTCGACGACCACGACGTGGTCGACGACTGGAACCTCTCGGCCCGGTGGCTGGAGGAGATCGCCCGGCAGCCCTGGTGGGACGACCGCATCGCCGGCGGCTTCGTGTCGTACTGGCTCTACCAGCACTGGGGGAACCTGGCCCCGAGCGAGCTGGCCGGCGACGAGCTGGCCCGAGCCGTCGCCGAGGCCGACGACGCCACCGACCTGCTGTTCGGGCGGGTCGACGGCTGGCGCCTGGACCGGCCCGACCCGAGCACCCAGCGGTGGAGCGTCGCCCGCGACCTCGGCGGCACCGGGACGGCCCGGCTGGTGCTGGCCGACACCCGGAACCGCCGCCACCTGGTCGAGGGCGAGCGGGCGGTGGTCGACGACGAGGAGATGGCGTGGGTCGCCGACCGGGCCCGCGTCGATCGGGACGGTGTCGACCACCTGCTGCTGGGCTCGTCGCTGCCCTGGCTGCTGCCCAAGGGTGTCCACCACCTCGAGCGCTGGGGCGAGGCCCTGGGCGCCGGGCGGTGGGGCCGGCCCGGCCGGCGGTTCGCCGAGCGCTTCCGGGCCGCCAACGACACCGAGCACTGGACCAGCTTCGGCCGCTCGTTCGACGACCTCGGCGCCCTCCTCCGCTCGATCGGCGCCGGCGAGCAGGGCCCGGCCCCGTCCACCGCCCTGGTGCTCTCGGGCGACGTGCACTTCAGCTACCTCGCCCCCGTCGACGTCGGGCCCGGCGTCAGCGCCCGGGTGGCGCAGCTGGTCAGCTCGCCGTTCCGCCACGGCGTGCCCAAGAACCTGCGCCGCAAGCTGCGGCTGGCGTCGAGCCGGGTCGGGGGGTGGGGCGGTCGGGTGGTGCGTCTGACGGCCGCTCCGGGACGGGACCCGGTGCGGTGGTCGCTCACCGGCGGCCCGTGGTTCGGCAACGGCCTGGCCGCGCTGGAGCTCGACGGCCGGCGGTGCACGGTCACGTTCTCCCGGTCGGTCCGCGCCGCCGACGGCCGGGCGAGGTTGGAGACGGTGCACCGGGAGGACCTGAACAGCTAGGACCGGCGCGGATGGGGCCGGGTCGCAGCGGGCATCTCCTCGGCAGGGCCTCGGAGAGCAGGGCACTGTGCCTCTGGGTCGCCTCGCCCAACGGCCTCGGCTCCTAGGCCGGCGGGCCGGCGGTGGTGTACTCGAGGATGTCGGCGAGCGGCTCGACGGCGGCCATCGAGTGCATGGCCCAGGTGACCCCGGGGACCTCGAGCAGGGCGGCGTCGTCGACGGGCGAGACCGACACGGCGGTGTCGAAGCCGTCGAGGTCGCCCCCCCGCACCGTGCGGACCTCGTCCAGCGCCCGCTCGACATCGGCCACCTGGGCCTCGATCAGGAACAGCCCGTCGTAGCGGGCCGCCCGGCGCACCGGGCGGAGGGCCCGGCCGCGGGCCGCGAACCACAGCGGGATGCGGGGCTGCTGGAGGGGACGGGGGGCGAAGGTGACCCCGTCGACGGTGACGTGCGCGCCCCGGTGCACGACGTGCTCGCCGGCCCAGGCGGCGGCCAGCACCTCGGCCGACTCGTCCAGGATGGCGGCGCGGGTGCGCTCGTCGACGACCTCGCCGAAGCGGCTCAGCTCGCCGCCGCCGTCGACGCCGAGGCCGAGGCCGACCGTGAGCCGGCCCCCGCTCAGGTGGTCGAGCGTGGTGGTCTGACGGACCAGGGGCCCGATCCGGCGGCGCGACGGCGGCGTGACCATGGGGCCGATGCGGATGCGCTCGGTGGCCGCGGCCATGGCGGCCATGACGATCCACACGTCGGCGATCTCGGCCACCTCCTCGGGTGGCCGCAGGACGTGGTCCCAGAGGAACAGTCCGTCCCAGCCCGCGGCCTCGGCGGCCTGCGCCACCTCGACCATCGCCGCCGGCTCGGCCAGCTCGGCGAACGGGGCCATGTACAGGGCGTGCTTCATGGGACGACGGTAACCCCAGGGTGTGACAGTGGGTCAGAGGGCC
>DATHEV010000848.1:0-2674 GCA_035318405.1 Iamia sp. | reverse complement strand
CGAGTGGGTCGCCGACACGCGGGACCTCGAGTTCGAGCACCCGGTCGAGGTCGTCCTCCAGCCCGAGGCGGAGTACCTGGAGCAGGCCGCCGGCGATCCCGACGCCGCCGACCAGGAGGCCCAGCAGGAGATGGACGACTTCGTCGCCGTCATGCGGGCCCTCGGCCTCGTCGAGGGCGAGGTCGACCTCGAGGCCGCCTACGGCGACCTGGCCAGCGAGGGCACGCTCGCCTACTACGACTCGGGCTCCGAGATGGTCTTCGTCCGGGGTGACGAGCTGACGCCGGCCGTGCGGGTCACGCTGGCCCACGAGCTGACCCACGTCCTCCAGGACCAGCACTTCGACCTCGACCGGCTGGCCGACCCGGACTTCGACGAGCGCGACGGGCTCCGGGCCATGGCCGAGGGCGACGCCGGCCGGATCGAGGACCTCTACGCCGCCGAGGTGCTCACCGCCGAGGAGCGGACGGCCTACGAGGCCGAGACCGAGGTGGCCGTCGACGACAGCGACTCCGCCCTGGAGGGCGTCCCGCCGGTGCTGACGGCGATCTTCTCCGCGCCCTACGCCCTGGGCCCGGGGTTCCTGACCTACCGAGAGCGGGTCGACGGCGGCCAGCCGTGGGACGCCGTGCTGGAGGACCCGCCGTCGCAGGAGGAGCTGATCGATCCGTCGGCCTGGAAGACCGACCGGTCCGAGGTGGCCGATGTCGAGGTGGCCGCGCCCGACGGAGCCGAGGTGCTCGACGAGAGCACGTTCGACCCGCTGACCTGGTACCTGCTGCTGGCCTCCCGGGGCGACCCGGCGGCGGCCCTCCGGACCGTCGACGGGTGGGGTGGCGACGCCTACGTGGCCTATCGCCAGGACGACCGGGTCTGCGCCGCCATGGCCGTCGCCGGGGACGACACGGCTGCCGTCGACACCCTCGAGTCCGCCCTCTCGGCCTGGGCCGCGGGCGACCCGACGGGCACGACGACCGTCGAGCGGGCCGGCGACACGGTCGAGGTCCGCGCCTGCGATCCCGGGGCCGAGGCCGCCGCCACTGGCGCGATCACCGAGGAGCTCCTGTCCGTGCTCTACCTGCGGTCCGACCTGGAGGCGTCGCTCGTCGAGACCGGCGCCACCGAGGACCAGGCCCGGTGCGCCAGCCGGGCCATGTTCGAGATCCTCACGGTCGAGCAGCTGACGGCCCCCACGCTCGACCCGGCCCTCCAGCAGCAGGTCGCCGAAGCCGTCATGGGCTGCCGCTGACCGAGCCGCCCGTTTGGGCGACCCCGCTCCGGAGGAGTGGGCGGGGGTGACGGACGACGAGGCGGGTCCGGACGAGGTCGGAGACGACCCGGTTCCGGTACGACGAGGCCGGCGACGGGCGGTGGCACTGATCGGCGCCGCGGTCGTCGTGGCCGTGGCCGTGGCGGCGGCGGTGATCGTGCGGGACCGCGTCGCCGACGACGACGACTCGCCCTACCCCGACGAGTGGGCCGCGCAGGTCCAGCCCATCGCCGACTGGGTGGTCGAGGAGCGGGAGCTCGAGTTCGAGCATCCGGTCGAGGTCGACCTGCTCACCGAGGACGAGTACGCCGACCTCGCCGCCGACCAGGCGGGTGCGCTCGACGCCGAGGAGGAGCAGGAGGCCGAGGACACCGTGGCGCTGCTGCGCGCCCTCGGGCTCGCGTCCGGGGAGGTCGACCTCGAGGCGGCCGGCACGGATCTGCTGGGCAAGGGTTCGCTGGCCTTCTACTCCTACGAGGAGGAGCGGGTGTACGTCCGGGGCGACGAGCTGACCCCGTCGGTGCGGGTCACCCTGGCCCACGAGCTGACCCACGTCCTCCAGGACCAGCACTTCGACCTGGGGCGGGCGCCCGAGGGCGACGACGAGGCCGGCAGCCTGCGGGCCATCGCCGAGGGTGACGCCAATCGGATCGGGGACGAGTACGCCGAGGAGGAGCTGACCTCCGACGAGCGCGACGAGCACGAGGAGGGGTCGGCCGAGAGCAGCGACACGGCCGACGAGGACCTGGCCGACGTGCCCCCCGCCCTCGTCGCCCTCTCCAGCGCGCCCTACACGCTGGGGGAGGGCTTCCTGGCCCCGCTGGAGGACGACAACGCCGCCATCGACGACGTGCTGGAGGATCCACCGTCGGAGCAGGAGCTGGTCGACCCGCAGGTGCGCGGGTCCGACCGGGCCGAGCCGGTGGAGGTCACCGCCCCGGAGGCGCCCGACGGCGCCGAGGTGGTCGACGAGGACACCTTCGGCGCGGTGACCTGGTTCCTCCTGCTGGCCACCCGGGGGGAGCCGGCCGACGCGCTGGCCGTGGTCGACGGCTGGGGCGGCGACGCCTTCGTGTCCTACCGGGAGGACGACCGCGTCTGCGTCGAGGTCGTCGTGGCCGGCGACGACGACGATGCTACCGCCACCTTCCGCGACGCCCTCGACGCCTGGGCGGCGCAGGACCCCAGCGGGGCGGCGACGATCGAGGAGGTCGACGACGGGGTGCGGCTGCGGTCGTGCGACCCGGGGGAGGACGCCGAGCCCGTCGGCGAGGTCCCGCCGGACGTCATCGCCTTCCCGCTCATCCGGGCCCAGATCGAGGACACGATCCAGGGGGAGACCACGGCGTCACCCGAGGAGGCCCGCTGCGCCTCGGACCGCATCCTCGACGAGCTCTCCTTCGA
>DATHEV010000847.1:0-5254 GCA_035318405.1 Iamia sp. | reverse complement strand
GGTGACCCCCAGCTTCCGGTACACGGCGGTGAGCTGGTTGCGGAGGGTCTTGACCGAGACGTCGTCGCGGGCCGCGATCTGCGGGACCCGGTGCCCGTCGAAGAGCGCCGCCACCACCGCCTGCTCCCGGGGGGTCAGCTGGCCGGCGGCGATGGTGTCCTTGAAGTCGCCGACCAGCGTGAGCGTCACGGTGATGGGCGCGTCGCTGTCGCTCAGCAACCGCCGCAGCTCGAAGTGCGCCGGCGTCCAGTTCCCCATGTGGGTGATGACCCGGACCGTGTACTCGACCCGGTCGAGCTCGCCGGTGACCAGACGCTCGGTCCACGGCACGACCAGGTGGATGTCGGCCGGGTGGATGCAGACCCAGATGAGGGCGCCCAGCTCCTTGGTCGGGTCGTCCCAGTAGACGCCCATGTCCGGGTCGATGCCCCGGATCCGCAGGTGCTCGTCGTAGGTGAACCGGAGCTGGAGGGGCGGGGCATCCGGCCACGGCGCCTCGACGATGACGCGCTCCTCGCCGCGCGGGCACACGAGGGCGACGATGGCCCGGGCCCCCAGCCGGGGCTGGTCGACCGTCGCCGCGATCACGACGATCTCCCGCGGGCCCGTCGGCAGGTGGAGGGTGAGCTCGGACCGCCAGGCGTCGCTACCGGCGAAGGCATGGCTGGCCAGGTCCTCGTAGGCCGGCCCGCCCACGACCCCGGCGTCGACCAGATCCTGCACCCGCTCGGGCACCTCTCCGCCGAGCACCTCGCGGGCCCGGGGGTTCGAGGCCACGATCCTCCCGGTGGCGGCGTCGACCACCACCGTGCCGAACCTCATGTGCTCGATGGCGGCCATGGACGCGCCGAAGCAGTCGAACCACCACGCGGCCGTCGGCTCCTTCGAGCCGCCCTCGTTCACGGGCCGACACGGTAGGCGACGGCGCCGCGCCCGCCCCAGGCCACGCCGGCCCCCAGGCCGGGCGCGCGCCGGCTAGCCGAGCCGGCTCAGGTCGCGGACGGCGCCGGTGTCGGCGCTGGAGGCGAGGGCGGCGTAGGCCCGCAGGGCGGCGCTGACGGCGCGATCCCGGGCGACGGGCTGCCAGGGGCGCTCGGACGCGTCCATCTTGCGGCGACGCTCGTCGAGGACCTCGTCGGCGATGTCGACCCGGAGGGTGCGGGTGGCGACGTCGATGACGATGGGGTCGCCGTCGACCACCAGGCCGATGGCGCCTCCGCTGGCCGCCTCGGGGGCGACATGGCCGATCGACAGGCCGGACGTGCCGCCCGAGAAGCGGCCATCGGTGACCAGTGCGCAGCTCTGGCCCAACCCGGCGCCCTTGAGGAACGCCGTCGGGTAGAGCATCTCCTGCATGCCGGGCCCGCCGGCCGGACCCTCGTAGCGGACGACCAGCACGTCGCCGGGCTGGATCACGCCGTCGAGGATCACCCGCACGGCGTCGTCCTGGCTCTCGACCACGCGGGCGGGGCCGGTGAAGCTCCAGAGGGCCTCGTCGATGCCGGCGGTCTTCACCACGCAGCCGTCGGGGGCGAGGTTGCCGCGGAGGATCGCCAGCCCACCGTCCGCGGTGTGGGCGTGGGCAACGGAGTGGATGCAGCCCCGTTCGGCGTCGAGGTCGAGGCGACGCCAGCGGTTCTCGGTCGAGAAGGGCTCGACGGTGCGGACCCCGCCGGGCGCGGCGTGGAACAGCTCGACCGCCTCGGGCGCCGGGTCGGCCCCGCGCACGTCCCACCGCGCCAGCCAGTCGTCCAACGACGGCGAGTGCACCGCGTGCACGGACCGGTCGAGCAACCCGGCCCGGTCGAGCTCGCCCAGGATGGCGGGGATGCCGCCGGCCCGGTGGACGTCCTCCATGTGGAAGTCGCTGTTGGGCGAGACCTTGGCCAGACACGGGACCCGGCGGCTGACGGCCTCGATGTCGGTGAGGGTGAAGTCGACCTCGGCCTCGTGCGCCGCGGCCAGGATGTGGAGGACGGTGTTGGTCGAGCCGCCCATGGCCATGTCGAGGGCCATGGCGTTGCCGAAGGCGGCCTTGCTGGCCACGTTGCGGGGCAGGACCGAGTCGTCGTCGTCGCCGTAGTGCCGGCGGGCCAGGTCGACGACGAGCCGGCCGGCCTCGGTGAACAGCGCCCGGCGGGCGGCGTGGGTGGCCAGCGTCGAACCGTTGCCCGGCAGCGACAGGCCCAGCGCCTCGGTCAGGCAGTTCATCGAGTTGGCCGTGAACATCCCCGAGCACGAGCCGCACGTGGGGCAGGCCGAGCGCTCGACCTCGTCGAGGCCCTCGTCGCTGACGTCGTCGTTGGCCGACGCTGCGATGGCGGTGATGAGGTCGGTGGGCGCCCGCACGACGCCGTTCACGACGACGGCCTTGCCCGCCTCCATCGGTCCACCCGACACGAAGACGGTCGGGACGTTCAGGCGGAGGGCGGCGTTGAGCATCCCCGGCGTGATCTTGTCGCAGTTCGAGATGCACACCAGCGCGTCGGCGCAGTGGGCGTTGACCATGTACTCGACCGAGTCGGCGATGATCTCCCGGCTCGGGAGGCTGTAGAGCATCCCGCCGTGGCCCATGGCGATGCCGTCGTCGACGGCGATGGTGTGGAACTCGCGGGCCACGCCCCCGGCGGCGGCCACCGCCTCGGCCACGATGCCGCCCATGTCCTTCAGGTGGACGTGGCCCGGCACGAACTGGGTGTACGAGTTCGCCACCGCCACGATCGGCTTGTCGAAGTCGTCGTCGGTCATGCCGGTCGCCCGCCACAGCGCCCGGGCCCCCGCCATGTTCCGCCCGTGGGTCGTCGTCCGACTCCGCAGCTCAGCCATCGCCGAAGGCTACGACCGCGCCCCCACCCGCACCCAGCAAGATGGCCCCATGCCCACCGCCCTCGTCGTGCAGCACCTGGAGCCGGAGGGGCCGGTGCTGATCGGCGAGGCGCTGCACGCCGCCGGCGTCGAGGTCGTCGTCGTGCGCCCGGATCGGGGCGAGCCGGTCCCCGCGTCCGTCGACGGCCTGGACGGGCTGGTCGTGATGGGCGGACCGATGTCGGCCCGCGGCGACGACGGGTTCCCGAGCCGACGGGCCGAGCTCGCCCTCCTGGGTGCCGCGGTCGAGGCCGAGGTGCCGACGCTCGGGGTCTGCCTCGGCGCCCAGCTGCTGGCCGTCGCCGGGGGCGGCGAGGTCGAGGCCGGGCCCGAGCTCGAGGTGGGTTGGGGCACCGTCGTCCTCTCCGACGCCGCTGCCGGCGACCCGCTGCTCGCCGGCATCGGCCCGGAGGTCCCCGTGCTCCACTGGCACGGCGAGACGTTCACCCTCCCGGCCGGCGCCGTCCTCCTGGCCTCCTCGGCCCGCTACCCCCACCAGGCCTTCCGTCTCGGCCCCGCCGCCTGGGGCCTCCAGTTCCACCTCGAGGTCGACGCGGCCGCCGTCGCCCGCTTCGTGGCCGCCTTCGGGGCGGAGGCCGACGACCCCGAGCAGATCCTCGAGGACGCCGACGCCTGGCTGGCCCGCAGCGCGGACGCCCAGCGGACCGTCCTGGCCCGCTTCGCCGACCTCGTGGCCCCCTGACCCGCGGGACCCGACTGCTCAGCCGTCGAGGACGCCACGATCGACAAGGCCGGCACGAAAGGCGTTCAGCGTGCCCACGGCATGGAGTGCGGGGGTGGGCTCGGCGCTCTCGTCCAAGAAGTACGCGTAGGCGCGGGGTCCCAGGGATCCTCATCCCGAAAGTCGTCGACCAAGAGCGCGAGCTGCTCTCGAACCTCGACGGCATCTGGGCCAGCCATCAAGCTGCTCGTTGCGACGGCATCGCTTGCCTCGTCCGGACCAAGAGCATCCAAGGTCCACACCACGTCGTAGGCATCCTTGGGCTTGTCGCGCCGCATGAGTGCGTCACGCTTCAGGCAGAGCCATGAGGTGATGCCGGCCACGGGGAACTCGAAGCTGAGTCCGCCTCTCGCCGTCTCGACCCGCCGCGTCACCGCAATCGTATCGTCGAGAACCAGATGGCCGAGGCCGACGGCCAGGGCGGCGATGCCTGTACCAGGCCCGACGTTCATCTCCGCGTGAGTGTCCTCCGCGGGGGCCTCGGGCCGCCCCGCACGGGACCGCACCGGGCAGAGCAGCTCCACGACGACGTTCGTCTCTCGGTACCGGCCCACCCAACGCCACTTGATCTTGCGTCCGTCTTCTTCGGCCATCTCGAGGCCGAGGGTGTCGAGACCGTCGATGATGGCTTCCGGCACTGGACGGCCGATCTGTTCGGCAGACTTATCGGGTTGCCGAGGGGGTGTCGTAAACTCTGGGGATGCGCACACGGGACGGGCGGACGCTCCACGTGGTGGTGACGGGCGAGGGCGAGCCCACCGTGGTGCTGGAGGCGGGCATGGGCGGCTCGCACCACATGTGGGGAGCGGTGGTCCCGGCGCTGGCAGAGCGCACCCGCACCGTCACCTACGACCGCAGCGGGCTGGGCCGCAGCCCGCACGACGACGCCCCCCGGGACCTGGCCCGCCTGGCCTCCGACCTGGTCGACGTGCTCGCTCACCTGGGCGACGGGCCCGTCGTGCTGGTCGGCCACAGCTGGGGCGGGCCGATCGTCCGGGCCGCGGCGGCGCAGGTGCCCGACCGCATCGCCGGGGTGGTCCTGGTCGACCCGAGCGACGAGGGCTGCGCGCCCATGCTGGCCGAGGCCAACCAGCGCCGGACCCGCTCGGCGACGTGGGTGCTGCCGCTGATGAGCCGGCTGGGGCTGCTCCGCCTCGCCGTCCGCCGCCTCGCCCGCCAGCTGCCCGAGCCGGCCGCGTCCGGGCTGCGGGCCGAGGACGGCACGCGGACCGCCACCCGCACCCACGTGGCCGAGGTGGTCGGCTCGCTGGACGACCTCCGCCGGCTCCTCGACGACCCGCCGGTCCTGCCCGACGTGCCCGTCACCGTGATCTCCGGCGCCGTGCCCTCCCGTCTCGAGGGGCCGCACCGTCCCGCCCTGGTGGCGGCCCACCGGGCCCGCGCCGACGCCGCCCCGCAGGGCCGCCACGTCGACGCCCCCCGCTCGGGCCACATGGTGCCCTTCACCGAGCCCGACCTCGTCGTCGCCGAGGTCCACCGCCTCCTCGACCTGGTCAGCGACCGATGAGCTTGGTGCGCCAGGGCGCCGCGGGGGTCCGGGGCGGGGGCTCGGTGGCCAGCAGGTCGGCCATGCCCCGGATCAGGGCCCGGCGCAGCCAGGGGGCGACGGGCTCGAGGACCGGGTCG
>DATHEV010000846.1:0-3615 GCA_035318405.1 Iamia sp. | reverse complement strand
CCTACTTCCGCGACCTGGGCTACGAGACCGCCGAGGTCGAGGTGCGGGCCGACAACGTCGCGTCGCTGCGGTTCCACGCCGGGCTCGGCTTCGAGGTCGTGGGCCGGCGTCGCGCCGCGGTGCTCATCGGCGGCCGTCATCACGACGTGGTGCTGCTCGAGCTGTCGGCGGACCGGTGGCGGGCGACGGCGACGGAGGCCATGCTCTCCCGGTGACCGTGGAGGGGAAGGAGGGCGCCGCGCTGTCGTTGCGCGCCTTCGAGCCCGAGGACTGGGAGCTGCTCGTCGAGCGGCGACGGAGCGGCCGCCACGTGCGCCACGAGCCCGATCGCCTCCCGCTCTCCCAGCTCGAGGCCCAGGAGCTCGCGGCGGAGGCGAGCCGATCGTCGCGGACGGACCAGGTCGAGATGGTGGTGCGGACCTCTGACGGGCTCGCAGTGGGAACGGCCTCGGTCGTCGCCGCCGACCCGCGGAACGGCGTGATCGGCCTGGCGGCGTGGGTGGCCGACGCCTACCTCCCGTCGTGGAGTGGGTCCCGGGGGCGTTCGAGATCCCGCTGGCGGCCAAGGCCTTCGCCGAGTCGGGGTCGGTCGACGCCGTCATCGGCCTCGGCTGCGTGATCCGCGGCGCCACCGGCCACTACGAGGCGGTGGCGGGGGAGTCGGCGGCCGGGATCCTCCGGGCCGGGCTGGCCACCGGTGTGCCCATCATCTTCGGCGTGCTCACCACCGAGGACCTCGACCAGGCCCTCGAGCGCAGCGAGGGCCCGGGTGGCCACAACGTCGGCGAGGAGGGCGCCCACACCGCCGTCGAGATGGTCCGCCTCCTGGAGCGTGTCACCAAGGGCTGAGGGCTACCCTCCCCGCCGTGAAGGGTGGGCTGGTCCAGGTCCCGAGGGTGCGGACCACCGATGCTCGCATGGTGGCATCCAAGGGCAAGAAGGCCGTGGGCAAGAAGGCCGCCCCGGCCCATCAGACGGCCCTGAGCCTTCGACGTCAGCCGTTCAAGAAGCGGCAAGCGGTGCAGCCGTCGCCCGCGGCGAAGAAGCCACGGAAGCCACGGAAGCCGCGAACGCCGGCCGACCCGGACCAGGCGAACCATGACCTCCTGAGCGCAGAGTTCCGCGACATCGGCCGGCTGGTCGCGGGCCGGGCCGTCAGCGCCACGGCCCCCCAGGAGCTCGACCTCAGGCACGAGAAGCACACGAAGTTCCGTGCAGAGTACCTGACGCACCACGATGCCAAGGTCCCGAAGCATCAGGTCGACGGGGAGAACAAGGAGTTCGCCGACTGGTTCGACGACCGCTACCGCAAGGACCTGGACGGCCACGACGAGGCCCTGTCGACGTCCTCGGTCCGATCCCTGGTGCTCGGGGTTCGCGACCACATCGCCGAGCACGGTCCCCTGTCGCCGGCCAAGCAGAAGGAGATCCTCACCCTCCTCGACTCCGTGTCCCGAGCGCGGCTGCCGACCAAGCAGGTGGGGATGATGTTCGGGCCCGACGACCCGCGCAACGTCCAGCACCCCGGGCCGGTGTCGGTGCTGGCCGCCCGCTCGGGGGAGAACCACGGAACGCACGATCTCGAACGCCGGCGCCTGGCGGCGGCGGCGGCTCGCGGCGCGATCGATGACGACCCGAACTGGACCGCCGAGACGGCCATCCACGGTGCTCTGGCCGCAGCGATGAGCTACACGGTCAACGACATGGCTGCGTCCCCGACCGCCGGCGACGTCCTGCCCCACATGCTCGTACGCCACCACCCTCGGGAGGTCGCCCTCGACGAGCTCGAGGTCAGCAACGACAACCGTGAGCGGTTCAAGGCGGCGCTGGGAAAGCTCGGCCCCCGGCAGGAGGTCGGTGACGACCCATCGATCTTCCGCCTCACCGGGAGCCGCTTCGGGCTCTTGCCGCCGAGCCCGAAGCGGACCCGGAACCGCATGATGCTGGAGACGGGCTGGGATGCGTTGCCGCCGCCCCTGTCGCTGCCCCCGGGGGCCATGGAGTGGGAGGAGTCCTTGCGCCCGTCGGACACGGGGTGGAGGGGGCGGCTGCTGGACGGGGCGGCCGCCGCAGCCCCGCCGGCGGCGAAGTGGCAGAGGAGCTGAGCGGCAGCGAGGCGGCCACGCCGGAGCGGCAGCGAACGCCAACAGACGTGACCAGCGAGGGCTACCCTCCCCGGCCGTGATGCGCCTCGCGGTCCCAGCAGCAGCGTCGTTGCCCCGGGTGAACACCTTCCTCGGATCCCGTGGGACTCCCCTCTTCGCACCTCGTGCGGCCTGGCCGCCGGCCGCCGGGCGGCCCTTCGCCACGCGTGCGAAGGTTCCGACGCCCCTTGCCGCCGCGAAGGCCAAGATCACCTTCATCGGCGACGCCATGGCCCGAAAGGAGCCCGCTCCGTCGGATGTCGTCGGCGACCCGCTGTACGGACGGAGGGCATTTCCCCCCTCTCGCCTCATCGTCCCCCCCGACAAGAAGTACGGCTCCGACACCCGAGCGGACAAGCCTGGGAGTGACGAGATCTTTCCGGTCGCGGTGAGCAAGAGCCTGATCAAGGCGTTCCACGCGGCGCTGCCCGGCGGGCTGGGCCCGAAGAAGATCGAGGAGTTCCTTCCCGTCTTCGAGACGATACATCGGATGCGGGTGCCGACCTGGGCGCAGGGCGTCGCTGGTCCGCGCGCGACGCAGCACAGAACGACCCCGGGACAAGAGGCGTACACAGCCTCGAACACGGACTCCGCCCGGCACCACAACCTGCGCCTCATCCACATGGCAACGGCCATGGAGGACGAGATGAAGGGGAGCTGGACGGTGCAATCGGTCGCCCGGGCCGGAATGCGGGCGGCGGCGGTGTACACGCTCAACAACATGTGGGCGCCCCCGCTGGCGAAGGACATCCGTGGCCACATGCTCGAGAAGGACGAGAAGAAGCTCCACCGGATCCACGACTGGCGCGAGAACCTGAAGGACTTCGTCGCAGTGCTGGACAGGGGGCGTCCGGCACCGGACCGCGCCCGCGGGGGTGACGACGCCGACCGCGACTACGGCGATCGATCCAAGGAGCGGGACCCGAGTCCCTCGCGGCGGCGATCGGCCGACTGGGCTGCGCGCGCCCCGCGGGCTCCCGTGGCCTCGCCCGCCGTCCCGTCGGCGTCGATGGGAGCGGCGAAGGTCGAGGCGATGGGCGAGAGTCGTGGGCGGAGCAAGGAGCGCTCCACCGCGAAGGAGAAGCAGAAGAGGTGAGGTTGCGGCCGGTCGAACCGGAGGACGCGGTGGTGCTGGCGGCGCTGGCTGACGACGTCGAGCTGAGCGGGCTGCTGGGCGGGCGGACCCTCCCGACGTCGCGGCACCGCGCCGGCACCGACGACCACTCGGTCGGAGCCGACTGCGTGGACCTGGTGATCGACGTGGCGCCGCACGGGGTGGTGGGCCGGCTGACCGTGCACGAGGCCGACGGGTGGCGCTTCCGGTACGGCATCGGGCTCCGTCGTGGGTACCGCGGCCAGGGGATCGGCGCCCCCGCGGTCGGGCAGATCCTCAGCACCTACTTCCGCGACCTGGGCTACGAGACCGCCGAGGTCGAGGTGCGGGCCGACAACGTCGCGTCGCTGCGGTTCC
>DATHEV010000845.1:0-4233 GCA_035318405.1 Iamia sp. | reverse complement strand
CCGCTACCTCCTCAAGAACCACATCCTCCCGGACCTGGGCTCGATGGAGGTCGGGCGGATCACCACCGTCGACGTGCAGCGCTGGCTCGCCCGCCTCCACGGGACGCACCTGAGCGCCAACACCGTCGCCAAGGCGTACCGCATCCTCAGGATGAGCCTCGATGCCGCGGTTGATGCCGGCCTGATCGCCCGCAACCCGTGTCGCATCAAGGGCGCCGGCACCGAGCGGGCCACCGAGATGAGCATCGCCACCCCCGAGCAGGTCGCCGCACTGGCCGACGCCGCCGGGCAACGGTGGGAGGCCCTGATCTTCACCGCCGCCTACTCCGGGCTCCGCTGGGGCGAGATGGCCGCCCTGCGGCGCCGAGACGTCGACCTCGATCGCCGCACGCTGCGCGTCACCCGGAAGCTGGCGGAGGTCAACGGCGACCTTTCCTTCGGCCCACCCAAGACCGCCGCCGGCCGGCGGACCGTCGGCATCCCGACCTTCGTCGCCCGCTCGATCGAGGTGCACCTCGAGCTGTTCGCCGAGCCCGGCGACGACGGACTCATCTTCCCCGGCCCCGAGGGCGGGCCGATGCGGCGCAGCAACTTCCGGCGCCGGGTCTGGCTGCCATCCACCAGGGAAGTCGGCGTCGAAGGCCTCCGCTTCCACGATCTGCGCCACACTGCCGCCACGCTCGCCGCCGCATCCGGCGCCAGCCTCCGCGCCCTCATGTCCCGCATCGGCCACGCCTCGGCTGCCGCAGCCATCCGCTACCAGCACGTGATCGACGGCCAAGACAGCGACATCGTCGACTACCTGGAGCGCTTCGACCGCACACCGCCTGGGCGCCCGCCGGGCCGAGACGAACCGCCATCAGATGCGTCGTAGATGGTGCGAGGCATCATTTGAGACGGAACCAGTAAGGCCAGGCGTGACTAGCGGCCTCGGGGATTCGGAACTGGAGCATTCGCCCCTCCGGTCTACACGCCACTTGTACTTAGCTGCTCATCCATCGCCCGCTTCCGGCGCGGATGCGTCTCCATCTGGGACGTCTCCGGACTCAATGGCAGGTAACTCGTCGTCAAACCACGACTGAACGACCTTCACCCCGTCATCAACCTGCGCAGGCAGTTCTGCCGCGCCTTTGAATACTCCGATGACGAAGGCTGTCTGCGCGGCCACTTTGCCAAGCCGCTGCACGAACTCTCGACCCCGACTCGACGGCGCTTCCAGGTGGCGCCCGGAGATGAGGCCCCGGCCAAATATGCGCTCTAGTTCCTCCTCGATGCCGTCCGTTCCCTTGATGCGATAGAGGTCCACCGCATCCAGCATCTGGTTGCACATGTCGAGAAGGACACGACGCAATCGCTCCGTTGTCGACCAACGAGTCAGGTCCTCTATCAACTGCTGGAGCGATGTCCGGATCTTGTCCAGGTCTTCCTTCGCGACGACCGGTTCGGGGGCGTGCTGTGAAAGCGCGAACGAGAAGTGCTTGAGGTCGGACAGCATTGCCGGGCTGGCGATCTTCTTTACTTCGACTGCCAGCTCGTCCGGTCCAGCCCTCAATGCGCGGTTCACCTTGTCAATCGTCGAGCTGTACTCGTCTCGAATCGCGTCAGGTACATCGAGCGCCTCAAGCGTCAGCCGCAGTTCGGCCGGTATCTCGGCCAACTCAGCGAGCGCCACGTAGACCTTTGCTATGGCGACGCTCTGGGCCGGAAACAGGATGCCCTGCCATCGCTGCCACACCTTCTCCCGACCAGGGTCACCGCCTTGTACAAAGTCCGACAAGAGCAGCCAGAGGCGCCCTGCCTGGTTGTCGAGATGGTCGATCACGCTCTCATCTTGCCAGCGACCTGTGACACCGAGCGGAACCTTCGAGCCGACAGGTTCCCATCTGAGTTCTGCTGCGGGGGGAGGAGTAGGGATTGTCCATGGGGTCGGCCACGCCAACCTGACGCCTGAGCGACCGCCAGGACACGCCCGTGTCCGATCCTGGCGGGCACGTAGCGGGCACGCCGACGCCTCGACCCGACCCCGCCGACGAGGCGAAACGGCCTGACCTGCGGCTTTGTGGTCGGGCCGGGGAGATTTGAACTCCCGACCCCCTGCTCCCAAAGCAGGTGCGCTACCAAGCTGCGCCACGGCCCGTCGAACGCACGGTACCCCACGGCCTCGGGCATGATCGCAGCGGTATGGATGCGCCCGCTCCCCCGCTCGCTCCCGAGGTCGTCGCCCTGCGGATCGCCGAGGCCCCCGAGACGTGGGCGGCGGCCGGGTTCGCGGTCGACACCGATGGCCGCAGCCGGCTCGGCGGGGTCACCCTCGAGCTGGTCGGGACCGAGGCCGGCGAGGGCGTGGTCGGCTGGAGCCTGCGGCACCTGCCCGAGGGGGCGGCCGACGCCCTCGACGGGTTCCCCACCGCCGCCTCCGGCGCCCCGCCCGCCGAGCCGGAGACGCACCCGTGCGGGGCCACCGCGGTCGACCACATCGTCCTGCTCACCGACGACCTCCAGCGCACCATCGAGGCCGCCGCCCGGGTCGGCCTGACCCCCCGCCGCTGGCGCGACCACGTCCTGGCCGACGGCACCCCCGTGCGCCAGACGTTCTTCGTCGTCGGGTCGCTGGTGCTCGAGCTGGTGGCGCCGGGGCAGCGGCCGGACCGCCCCCGCCCCGGCCTCCGGTCGTTCGGCGTGGCCCTGGTGTGCCCCGATCTCGACCTCGCCCGCGCCGCCCTCGGCCCGCACCTGGGCGAGGACCGTCCGGCGGTGCAGGCCGGCCGCCGCATCGCCACCGTGCGCCACCGCGACCTCGGCCTCCGCACCCCCATCGCCCTGATGACCCCCCGCCCGGCACGGGTCTGACCAACTCCTCGCCGCCGAACTCGGTGGGATAGATGCCCCCAGAGGGGCGCGTTTCCCACCGAGTTCGCTGGGGTCGGGCGAGCGACCACCCGCCCGCTAGGGCAGCGGGCGGGTGGCGAAGGCGTCAGCGGTGCGGGCGGCCTCGACGACGGTGCGGCGCGACCCGCCGGACCGCAGCCACGCCAGGGCGTCGTCGTAGGGCTGGCCGGACCAGCTGGCCCCGGTGAGGGCGTAGGAGACGACGACCGGGTCGGTCTTGGGGGCGAGGGTGACCCGCCCCTCGGCCGACTCGCTGAAGGCGGCCATGACCCAGCCCCGCGTCTTGCCGGCCTGGATGCGCCCGACCCAGTAGTCCACGTCGCCGCCTCCGGGGGCCCGGCCGAGGACGTTCCGATAGACGAGGTCGACGAAGGCGGCGTCCGAGCCGGTGCCGAAGCGGGTCCGGAACTCGGCCGAGCCGGCGAACGACTGGGCCACGACCGAGATCTGGGCGCCGGCGGCCAGACGAGACGCCCAGTACTCGAGGCCGGCGGTCTCGGCCGGGCGGTCGAAGAAGGCGGCGTAGAGCCGGGCCACCTTGGCCTCCTGGGCGACCCACCGGCCGCGGGCCAGCTCCTCGTCGACCAGTGCGGCCGGCGGCGTGCCCCCGGCCAGCGCCGTGGTCCACGCCGAGACCTCGCCCGCCGTCGGGGTCCGCCGCAGCACGATGCGCAGGGTGCGGCTGGCCCACGCCGAGGCCGACGCCGACGGCCACACCACCGTGGGTCGGGGCGTGACGGCCGGGGCGGGAGTGGACGACGGCCCGGTGAAGAGGAGCTGGGGGGCCACGGCCAGGCGCACCGGGATCCCGACCCCCTGGCCAGGCACGCGAGCCGTGGCCACATCGCCCAGCACCGAGGTGGCGGCGAGCGGCCGAGCCCGGCCCGGGGCCAGCTCGGTGACGTGGTAGCGACGGGCCGGGTTCTCGGCCAGGGGCTCCCACGTGGCCCGGAGCCCGCCGGCGGGGTCGAGCAGGACCTCGCGCAGCGGCACCGGCGGCGGTTGCACGTCGGGCACGACCACGGTCGAGACGACCCGGGCCCGGCTGGTGACCGGAGCGACGCCGGTGGCCGACGCCGAGGCCCGCAGGAAGGACACGCCGAAGAACGTCGACGAGGCCGGCACGACGCAGCGGTGGGTGCGCCGCGCCCCGGCCGGCAGCCGGGCGAGGGTGCGGGCGCAGCCGGGGACGGGACCGGTGATCGTGACGCCGGTGAGAGCGCTCGATCCGCGGTTGGCGACCTCGATGTCGACCGCCAGCGGGGTGTCCGTCGCGACCAGCCCACCGTCGACCCACACGTCGATGCCGAGACCCGTCGGTGCCACCCGGGGCCCGCCCGGCGT